>JBBSWB010000018.1:0-46329 GCA_038046465.1 Nanobdellota archaeon | reverse complement strand
ATTTTATAGACTTGACAGACCCGGACAAGACCAATTGCGGGCGGCTTTGGTCAGCAACCTCAACAACGACTCCGACGTTTATGGCATCAGCGATCTCAACAGTAACGGTCGTTTCTTGTTAAAGTAGTAGCCCATTCGTTAAGAGCGCCGTAAAGTGCGCCGCACAGAAAATAAATAAATATAATTAACGACATAGAACTTAAATTATTCTTTCTTAGGATATTTTTCTTCAAAGATATTGACTAAATTTTTTGCCGTCTTTTCACCAATGCCTTTTATTTTTTTTAATTCTTCTTCTGTAGCATTGGCTAAATTTTTAATACTGCTAAAATTTTCTAACAATAACCGGGAAGTCTGTACCCCCATATTAGGAAAAGAAGAAACAATATATTCCTGCTGCTCTTTTGCTGACCGCGGTTTAGCAACGTGATAAGAAAAATCACTATCTTTGTTTTGTTCCCGTTTAGCCATCACTGCGATTAAAGCAGCTGTATCTACGGGATTTTTAGTATAAAGAACAGGTACATTAAAATCAAGAGAAATTGAAGAAAGCATACCTCGAATAGCATTAGCATGGACTTTTCTCACTGCATAAATGTCCTCTTCGCCTTCAATAATTAAAACTGCTTTATTAAAATTACTTTTTAAGTAACGAATCTGTTCTAATAATCTTCCATCAATAATAGAAGCGACAAAATCGGGAACTTTTTTTAATTCGATCCCCACCGTGCCCGAAACAACATAATCTGCAGAAGTTAATTGTCCGGTCTTAACGGACACACCCAAATCAATTAATTCTTTGACTACCCGGTTATTTTTTTCACGGTGATCAGCTAAAACAGCTACGACTGAATCAGAAGGGATAAATTGTTCTAATTTAGTGTTGCTCTCTTGATTTTTAATTAAAGAAAATTCTTTTTTTATTTTTTCTAAGTCGCGGTACATTCTTTTTTCTTTATGGTGGGCACTCCAGCGGTATGCTTCGTCCCGGGTTTTAGCGGTAATCAATAAAGTTACTTCCCCTTCTTCTAAGCGGCCGGTTCTTCCTCTGCGTTGAATGGAACGAATAGCGCTAGGCACCGGTTCGTAAAAGATTACTTTATCGACTTTAGGGATGTCCAGCCCTTCTTCAGCGACGGAAGTAGCAATAAGAGCATTAAATTCTCCCTTACTGAATTGATCTAAGATTTCTTTCTGTTGTTTCTGTGAAAACCCTAATCCGTTTTTTTTAGCCTGCCCAACAAAAATATGGTTTTTAAGGTTGAGCTCATTTAGCTGCTGGACAATTGTTTCTGCCGAATCACGAAATTGGGTAAAAATGATTACCTTGGAATCTTTATTTTTGTTAAACAATTCCCTAAGCAATTCCGTTAATTTATACAATTTAGGATGCCGAATATCTTTTTTAACTAATTCTTCAGTGAGATAAATGGCTGCTTTAAAATTAGCATCCAGCATTAAATTCTTGACTGCTTTTACTTTAGAAGTTAAAGATTCCTGCTCTAATTTCTTAAAATAAATTTGTAAAGGTTTTATTCCTTGACATTCTAATAATTCCAAAGCATGATCAATTTTTAATGCTTCAGCAATAACTGAAATGGAGCGTAAAATTTCAAAATCTTTTTCACCAGAAGAAACTTTTTTCTGTAATTCTCCCTGTAAAACTAATAAAGCTCCTTTAGCTGAATCGGTATGACTGCAATAACCGTGATTTTGAGCTTCCACTAGTTTGGCTTTCCGTGAATTTTGCAGATAATTTTGAATTTTTTTAAATTCCTCTGGAAATTCTACGGTTACCCATTGTTTCTTAATCGTTTGGATGTAAGGCTTAACATCAGGATCTGTTTCAGTTCGGACTTCCACTTTTTCAATTTTAAGATTAGCACAAACTTCTTTTATTTTTTCTAAATCGCCGCCAGGAGAAGCAGTTAAAGCTAGAATGCGTGAAGCTTGGGCTTTTTTTTCATACTGTTGGGCAATCCAAACATATGCATATTCGCCAGTAGCATGATGAGCCTCATCAAAAATTAATAAGGAAATTTCTTCTAATCTAATCCGACGATTGATAATATCATTTTCTAATCCTTGCGGAGTGGAGATTATTACTGTAGCTTCTTTCCATAATTCTGCTCTTTTTTCAGGATTAACATCCCCAGTAAACAGCACGATTTTTTCCGTAGGAAGAGTAAGATGGTGCTGAAACGAATCCAAATGCTGCTCACATAACGGTTTAGTGGGAGCCAACATTAATACTTTAGAATTAGGGTAAACTGACAGCCGCTGTGCTGCTAACAGAAAAGCGATAGCCGTCTTACCTAAACCAGTAGGAATAACTACTAACGTATTATTTAATGCTGCGGTGCCTAAAATAGTTTGTTGGTATAAACGAGGAATAAAGTCGCGAATCATGTTTTAATTTTCTTAACCTTTTTTTTAAATTTTGGAAGATAATTCTGTTTAGAAACTACGCTTTTACCCAATTTAAGTTCAATGTCTTTTCTTGCTGTTCCGGCTACTTCCCCGCCTTCGTTAGCATCTTTTTTTAATGCAGAAAACTGTTGAGAATCTCTTTCTTTAGTTAGACGAGAAGTCGTTGCTTCTCCTAACATTGTTAAGATTAATTCGATGTCATCCATGTGATCTCTTAAATTTTGATTTTGCAATCTTTTAAACTGTTTATATTCTTCAATGGTTTTGCCAAAAGTTGCTTTACTGATTTCATTGGTGAGAATAGCAAATTCTACTGGTTTTTCCAACCCGCGATTTTTCCATTCTTCAGTTAACTCTTGACGAACTGCTATCCCTCTTAATCTTTTGTCAACCCAATCTTTCGGATATCCTTTGAGTTCATAATATCCTTTGGCTCTATCTTGAGCTAATTCTGGATTTTCTATTTCTTGAATTCGCTCATAACCTGTTTTTGCTAACCAAAGTTTGAATGGTTCTGCTTTTTTAGAAGGAATGGATTGAATTATCCTAAATAAGAATTCTGTATTGGCACAATCAGTTTCGTAAAGTTTACCATCCGAAGAGCGTAATTTCAGTTGTCGACAAAATGTCGATAACTCAATTCCGCTTGATTCCTGTTCTCGTTTCTTTAATCGATACCAATAGTCTTTTTTATCTATACTGTCTGTAAGCGCGCCAATAACATCTACTACAGAGAACCACCACTCTTCATTGTGCCAAACCCGGCGGATGTTTTTTCCTTCAAAAACGGCTAATGAATTATTTTCCATGTTTATTCTGCGTTTTAGTAGATATTTAAACCTTACGCGCACTTGTCCAGTGGGTTGTGGGTTATAATTAGCAGCTTATACTAACTATATTTATATATTAAATAAGATTTACTCTTCTTAATTAAGATTATAATTCCTGAGGTGTAGATGATGAAAAAAGCGGTAAAGAAGAAACTAAATAAAAAAAATTTAGTGATTGGTTCTGCTAGTGTAGTCGTGATTATTTTATTATTAACTATTTTAATCGTTTCTGATCGAGAAAATGTAGTTGGAAATGCTATCTCCGAAGAGGACTTAATTGCAAAATTAGATCAATTATCTGCAAAAGAATTAGATGTAATAGTTAAAGAAAGTAGTGCTGCTGAAAAATGGGCTTTAGTCGGTCAGGCTTTGAGAACAACTTACGGTAATATTAAAGCGGACCAATTATCTTCAATCGCCCGCACCCTGCAGCAAGCTAAAAGTTCTTGTACTGAATGGGGTTGTGATTTTACGGGAAAAAATAAAGTTTGTAAAAATTTAAATTATATCTTAAACTGCGGGAAATGTGGATGTTTTGAAGGAAAATGTATTTCCCCAGAAATGTGTGCTCCTAAACCGGTTTGTGGCGATGGGATAATTACTCAAGGAATGGATAAAGGCGAGTTAATCAAAGAAGAATGCGATGACGGGAACACAAATCCAAATGATGCTTGTACTTATTCTTATTGCACTAAAGCAAAATGCGGGGATGGTTATGTTTGGAAAGGAAAAGAAAACTGCGACGACGGCGTAGATAATGGAAAGCAGAATAAATGTAATTTAAAATGTACTGGCATAACTTTACCTCCTGAATTAGATCCAACTTTAGGAGCGGTTTATACCCCTATTTTCTTTAAGCAATTTTACCAAGGCGAACGAGAACAATTTGGTTACAATCCTAAGTTTGTTCCTAATACTGTAACCTTTGATCTCAATAATCGACCATATATTCGAACGCACGATGGAATCTTACAAATATTGCAAGACACGGGAACTTGGAAAAAGGTTGATTTGATTGCTCAAGCCAAGACTAGTTTCTATAAAAAAATGGCCGCAGATCCTAGCTGGGCTGCACAATGGCATGGTTGGCCAATCTGGTGCCCAATAGGATGTAAAAAAGAAGCCATTAAAGAGAGTTGTTTAAACACTTGCCCGCATATTAATGATCCAGTAATGCTTTCCGGAGAACAGAATGATGAGCGGGTAGTCTTTGACAATAGCGGTGATGCTTACACTATCCTACACACAGCTGCCGCATCCAACTTAGATTCAGCTATGCTGCTCCATTCTAAAGACGGAGGTCTTACCTGGGAAGTTTATCCGATTAAAAATTCCAATACTGGCTATGATGTTCGATTAGAACACCAAGACGGCTCTAATCAATTGAATAGTCCACCAGGAATTTTAGTTTATGCTCATTGGAATGAAGGGGCGGTTGCTAAGTCTAAATTGGAATACATTGATATTAATAAAAACCTTGATGGAACTCTTCAGCTAAATGATAATGTTCCGATTGCTAATGATTTTTCATTTTTAGGCATAGGCCCTTCTTCCTTTCCAAATTACATGGTTACATACGGAGATTTGACCCACATTATTTACATGGGGGGAAAATTCCAAGCTGTTCAAAAAGGAGAGGACATAGTCATCGAAGCAATTCCCGGCAACCCTAATTATGTCCAATATTATATTAAAACTTACGACCACAAAACTAAAACGCTAAGCAAAGAAATTCTTCTGGGTGATTATTACACTAGTGCTGCTTACACTAACTATAAAAAATTAGTTCCAGAGTTGGCTGGTCCGGTGGTTGATGACCATGATTATCCCACCATTTGCGTCGATAGTAAAGGGGTTCTTCACGTCATTCTCGGAGCGCACGGACGACAGTTCCAATACACTCATTCTTTAAAATCGAATGATATCTCTGCTTGGTCTGCTCCAGTAGGAATTGGTGAACCCGATGGCCCTAATCCGCTCTACCCCGGTTCAGGCATCATGTCCGGCGAATATAGTTATCCGGAATTAATTTGTGATGCTCAAGATACGATTCATCTTGTAGCTCGTTCTTCGGGAATTGGAAATAATTACAAATTAGTTTACTTGCGAAAACAAGCTGGAAAGAATTGGGATACTTTTATGCCCCCTACATATATATTGTCTGATAATACTATTAATCCAAATGCTATTCCCGGAGAATCCCTGTATTTTGGAAAATCGGGTATGAAACACAAAACCCTTCTTTACCCTTGGCATATTTATTACGGCAACTGGTATCATAAATTTAATCTAGACCGAAACGGCAAATTGTTTGTAAATTACATCTTTTACAGTGATGATCTCTTTTCAGACGAAGCTGCTGCATACCAGCAAAAATGGCCTACTGAAACCTTAGTTAAAGATGATCCTAATTGCATTGATAACCCCAGCGATCGCACTCAGCGTAAGAGCCTAAAATACCCGGCTATGGATTGCATGGTAAACGTTCCTCCAGGTGCATCTGAAGATTTCATAAATGAATATAAAACGGTCTGCAACGATCATCCTTGCTGGTACTCTAAAACCGTCAGAGCGCACGATCCTGCCATCATCATGTCTGAAGATGGTGGAAACACCTGGAGATTAACAACTACTCCTGACTTTTTGAAAGGAATTAAAAAGAATTAAGTAATTTTTTCTTTATTTTTAATTAAAATAGCTTTATTATGCTCAAAATAGTGGTCACTACTTAATAATGATAAAATCAACGAAAGATTTATAAAGAGGTATAGACTACCCAATTTAAAGCTAAAATCGAGGTTTACAATGAAACAACACATACTATTAGGATTATTAACTGCAGCTTTGACTACTGGATGTGCATATAAATATGGTCAAAAACCAGTAACAGTTACAACTGCGCCAATCGTAGTGAAAATAGGCCCACAACAAGAATTACCAATCTATGATTTTTATCATGTTTGCGACAAAGTTGAGCTAAAAAATGGGGATTATTATGCAGGAACACCGGAAATTCCGGCAACATATAGCGTAAGAGATAATGCACACATATGCCGATTAAAAATATTAACAGAATTTCCTGAAATGATCTATGTTGACACTGGCTGTGATAATACCTTAGATTACGCTTATAGCGGAGAAAAACTATACACTCGGCAAGATTTAACAGCATTAAAAGAAGATATTAAGCTATTTGATTTGGAACTAAAATTAGAACAAGCCTTGGTTTGTCCAAAAAATCGGATTGAATAAAAGAGGGGAAAACATGAACACAACTAAACTTAACCAACTGATTACTGTGACTGCATTAACGCTAGGTACTCTTTTATCTGGCTGTAAAAAAGCTGATTACAACGATATCACTCCTGAAATTATAAATTTAAAGAAAGAGTTTATCAACAGTTGCGAACGGAAATCAAATCATAATATCTATGATGGTGAATTAGACGCTATCGTACAGCAAAGGAACCAATTACTCGCCGCTAACGGTTATGATCGTTCTGAACAATGGTGGTGTAGAAATGACGGAAAATATCAAGCCAGTTTCCCACACACCCAATTTCCAAATCCAGCAGGATATTAATTAGTTAAAATTAGTTATTTTTATATCTTAAATTAATAGAATAATTTATTCCTCTTCATTTATTCTTTGAATTAAACCGGAATCCCCGCAAAAAAAGAAAGTTTGATCAACATCGGGCATTAATCGTTTAATCCGCTTTAGCTGTTTTTTGGCTTTAATAATGCGGTTACTGCATTTCACTTCATAAACATCTACCTGGCCTTCTTTAACCGCTAAAACATCTATCTCGGCGAGAATTCTTCTTTTCTTTTTAGAACAGAGCACCACATTAGTAGATAGCCAGTCGTAATCAGAACGGATTATATCACACAGGCTTTTTACATAAGCGTCATGCTTAATTTTAAAACCACCTAATTAGCTAGAAAGATAATCCAATATATATTTCTTGTTATATAGAAGTATATACTTTAAGGTGAATAGTTTTAACGCCTTTTTAAGAAAAGATTAAGGTAATTCCTGCTTACCGGTTAAAGTAACAATTTTATCTTTAGTATCAATATTTATTTCTTTTAAATTGTTGATTACTAAATCGTTTCCCTGTAAATAAAAAGAAATATTTCTTAATTCTTTAACCCGCACTTTTTCTACTAAAGGAATTTCAATAATCTTAAAAGGAATTTTTGCTTTCAGATGGGGATTATTTTCATTAAACAGCCCTATAAATGCAGACCAGGTCTCTTCATCATCATGGTTAGGTTTTCGGCTAACCACCACGCTTTTAGCTTTATATTTCATATTAACTTACCTAATAAAGTCCTCACTTTTAAATATTGTTAAAAATTTTTTCAAATGTAGATAATAAGAAATAATAAAAGCAAGCGCAAATAAGACTAAAACAACTATTCTATTAGCCCAGAAACTAGCCGTTACATAACCAATCAAGAAGCCAATCATCATCAACACAAAAGGCAACACCGGTTCTTTTCGATGTTTAATGTAATAGATTCTTCCCGCCAGAAATCCGGCCAAAAAGATGACCACATAACTTAAAAAGCTATTTTGCATCAAAACAGAAATAACAAAACCTAACACTAAAAAAAAGAGGGTTAAAATTTCAACCCATTGTTCGTCTAATTTCATCATTTTACTTCTCCGAGCTTTTAAGCATAAAAAAGATGCCACTAAGAGAAGCGGCAACAATAGCGATGATTAATCCAGCAGTAGTTTGGGTAACTAGCAAGGCTGCAACTAAAAATACAATTAAGATGGTAACCAAATACAGCTTGTAAGAACCAAAATAAATTTGTAATCCTTCTAAGTAAGGTACGGGAAGCAGGGAACAAAAAGCCATGATTAAATTAAGCTCTAATCCTTTTCCAAAAAAGAAATTTTCGGGAAAAAAATAAAGACCGATAGCAAATACTATCGCAGCAAGTAAATTTCCTAATATCCCCCATAAAGAAATAAGTGCATTCTGAAAATGAGAATATCCATATCTAAATTCCCCTAATCTTTGCCGGACCATTAATGAAGTAGCCACTACCCCAACTAAAACTAGAGGTATTTTTCCATTGCTGATTACGGCTACGACTAAAGCAATCAATAACCCGGCCCACCATATTTTAAATTCAGCAGTGTACCCTTCTTTTAAAGCATGGATTTTCTGGCAAGAAAACCTAAAGATAAAACTAAAAACTACTAGAATCAAAACTAAAAATAAATTTTTAAGCCCGATCAGCAAATTAAATTGTTCTTCTCCCCAATCCCGGAAAGAAAAAATTAACGCAGTTATTACAATAGCAAAAGATAACCCGACTACTTCTTTTTTATTAAAGCGAAAATAATCTTTTATCCGAGCTTGCAATTCTGGAAAATTAACCATACGGGGAGTAAGTATAAATTAGTATATAAAAATATTGGTCTATAGTTGGGCGCAGTATTCCTTAAGAAGGCGATTCAACTCTAAAATAGTCTTAGCTTTGCCGATTTCCAGGCGTAATTTTTTAGTTCCTGCCCCGCCTTTGGTAAAATTCATCGCCTGCCGTTTTAGATTAACAAATTTAAGATTATATTTTTTAGCTTGGCGCAGATATTTAAAAAAAAGCTTTAATTTTTCTTTCAGAGTAATCTCTGTATATTTACCTGTTCTTAAATACGCTTTAATCTGTTTAAAGATAAAAGGATTTCTAGAAGCCGCCCGGCCCACCATTACATAATCACAGCCGGTTTCCTTAAACATCCTGGCAGCATCTTCTGGTGTTTCAATATCTCCGTTGCCTACGACTGGAACGGAAACCTTTTCTTTCAATTGCCGAATTAAATCCCAGTCGGCTTTTCCAGCATAGCCTTGTTGGACTGTCCGGGGATGCAAAGCAATCATGCTAATTCCTTCTTCTTCAGCAATTTTAGCAATTTCTAAAAATTTATCTGGCTTATTAACGCCGGCACGCATTTTTAGAGTAATAGGTTTAGTAGAATTTTGTACCAAGGTTCTAAAAATTTTTCTGGTTAGTTCCGGTTCCTGCAACAACGCTGCTCCAGCCATTTGCTCAGTAATATGCGGTGCAGGACAACCTAAATTATAATCAATAAGGTCAAAGTAAGGCGAAACAATTTTTACCGCTTTTTTAAGCTGTAGTAAATCCGAACCAAATAATTGGATAGAGATGGGGCGTTCTTGTTCAGAAAATTGCATAAAATCGGCGATGGTTTTTGGTTTACTTTTTTCACTATTTTTGCCTTTCTTACCCTTTTTTTCATTTAACGGTTTAACCAGTACTTGTTTAAACTGTTTGTCTTTAGCAACTAAAGCATGAATACTGGTAAGTTCAGTAACCACTAACCCGGCACCTAACTGTTTACAGATCAATCTAAAAGCCGGATCATTAATCCCCGCCATGGGCGCTAAAAAAACTTTGCTAGGAAAATCAGGTAAGTTTCTCTCAGATGTTTTTATTTTTTTTTCAACAACCATAGTTTATGTATACTTCCGCCCCGCAGAATTTCTTCTTTGATAACCAATTTAAATTTACTGGAAATAGAAATCTCCCAATTAGGCCGAGCGATTAATAATAAAGTTCCTTTAGACTTAAGAACATAATTGGCTTGGTAATAAATTTCATTTAATTTTTCTTCGTCTTTGGTAGTTATTTGAAAAATAAGCTGATCGAATTCTTCCGGATTGAATTTTACATCTAGTTCGTCCAAAGCCATTTTATGAAAATTAATGTATTTAACTGTGCCTGCCAACTGGGAATTTTTTCTAGCGGCAATCAGGTTCTGCTGAGATTCATCGAAGGCAAAAATTGTGGTTGGTTTTGAATTAGGGGCCGTATCAGTAAACTTCTTTTGATTAAATGCTGGAAATTTAAAAAAAGAAAAAGATTTTTCTTGCGGACGGTGCACCGGCAACTGATATGCATAAAGAGCTGCTTCAATAGCTAAAGTACCGTCTTTAACAAACCCGACCAATAATTTATGTTCCGGTTTAAAACCGCTTTTGCGGACAAAAGCATACGCAAAATCGCCTTTGAACGAAGCAGAATGAGGAAAAACGCGGTATTCTCGAGTATGTAATTCTACTCCGGCAAAGTCTATTCCGACAAAATATTCTTGATTATTAAAATAAACATTAATTAAAACATCTGGTTTTTTCATCTCTAATTTGGGCGCTAATTTTAGATTATTTAATTCCGTAAAAACTTTACCGGCAACTTTTTTAGCTAGTTCTTCTCGGTTTTCCTGCCCTTTAACATTTTCTACCTCTACTTTAAATGAAAGCCCCGAAGAAAAAAAATCTGCCCAATTTAACGAATTTAATTTTAAGGATTCAGTAATAGTTTTAAATTTTCCTAAAGAGATTAAAACTCTTCTAACCGCCTGTAGCCGATAAATCAAAGTCAAAATGTCTTTATTTTCTGCTTCTATTTCTAAAACAGCAGGATTAGTGATGATCCTGGCGCTTACCGTAGCGCCCAGTAATTCTTTGATTTCTTCCTGACAGATTTTTTCAAGGCCGGGATTGACTAAAAGAAATATTTTCATTCTGGATTACCCGTCGGAACATTAATGCTGCTCTCCGAGTTATTTTCCTCTTCATCAAAAACAATTTTAGCCGCTGCAGCTAATGCATCACCATCGTCAAGACGCATTACCCTAACCCCCTGGGTAGCCCGGCCTATGACAGAAATATCAGTACATTTCATTCTGATACCAATTCCAAATTTAGAAACGAGCATGATTTCTTCTTTGCCATCAACTAACATTACTGCTTTAACTGGGCCATTTTTTTCAGTGATCTTGATATTAGTAACTCCTTTACCCCCGCGGTTGCAGAGACGATATTCCGAAACAGGCGTTCTTTTTCCATAACCTTTTTCTGTAACGGTTAAAATGCCTAGGTTCTCTTCTGCAGCCAGCATACCAATAACTTCATCGCCAGCAGCCAACCTAATTCCCCTTACCCCATATGCCACTCTGCCCATGGAGCGAACATCACTTTCCTTAAAACGGTTAGCCTGCCCATGTTTAGTTGCTAAAATAATCTCTTTATCTCCGGCAGTATGTTTAACTCCAACTAAATTATCTCCGGGATCTAAACTGATGGCTCGGATACCTCCTTTGCGAAGATGGGAAAATTCTTCCAACTGAGTTTTTTTAACCGTGCCCTTCTGAGTAGCCATAAATAAATAGCCTTCTTTAAAATCATTAACCGGAATAATAGCAGTTATCTTTTCATCTTTTTCTTTTTCCAGAAGATTGGAAATATGTTGTCCTTTAGCCTGTCGGCTTCCTTCGGGAAGTTGATATACTTTTAACCAATACACTTGGCCTTTATCCGTAAAGAATAATAAATAAGCGTGGGTTGAAGTAACATATAAGCGTTCAACAAAATCTTCATCTTTCATGCCGGCTGCTTTTACTCCTTTACCGCCCCGTTTTTGGGTTTTATAGGTATCTAAAGAAAGGCGTTTAATATAACCTGAATTAGTCATGGTTACAACCACCGTTTCTTCTTGGATTAATTCTTCCATATCTATATCTTCATATTCCCCTTCGACAATTTTGGACCTTCTTTCACACCCGTAATTTTCTTTTATTTCTTTAGTCTCCTCTTTAATTAAAGCAAACACTTTCTGTTCAGAGGAAAGAATTTCTTGGAATAATTTTATTTTTTCCAGCAATTCAGTGTGCTCATCTTTGATTTTTTGCTGCTCTAAGGAGGCTAATTTTTGTAACTTCATTTCTAAAATAGCCTTGGCCTGTAATTCCGATAAAGAATAAGTACCCATCAAAAATTCTTTAGCTTCGTCGACAGTTTTACTTCGTTTAATCCCCGGTACAATTTCATCAATATTAATCAAAGCAGTCAATAAACCATCTAAAATGTGAATTCGCTCCTGGGCCTGTCCTAAGTCGTAGGTGGTTCTTTTGATAATAATTTCTTTACGATGGGTGATGTGGTGTGTTAACAATTCTTTTAAACCGAGAGTCTTAGGTTGGTTATTTACTAAAGCCAGAAGATTGATTCCAAAAGAGAGTTTTAAGCGGCTGAATTTATACAGTTGATTTAAAACTACTTCGGCATCAGTATCTTTTTTTAAGTCGATGACGATACGAATTCCTTCTCGGTCTGATTCATCATTAAGGCCGCGAATACCCAAGATTTTTTTATCCTTAACTAACACAGCAATCTGTTCAATCAATTCAGATTTGTTTACTTGGTAGGGAATCTCTTTAACAATTATTTTATCCTCTTCAAATTCTACTACACTCTTAATAGTAATTTTACCTCGGCCTTTTTCATAAGCATATATCAAGGCGTTCCCGCAGGAAATTTCTCCCCCCGTAGGAAAATCAGGTGCAGGAATTATGGTCATCAATTCTGAAGTAGTGATTGCAGGATTATCAATCGTAGCGATAATTCCGTCACAAATTTCATTAACGTTGTGGGGCGGAATATTAGTAGCCATACCAACGGCAATTCCAGAAGAACCATTAACTAATAAATTAGGGAATTTACTGGGTAAAACAGCAGGTTCTTTTAAGCTGCCGTCAAAATTGTCTTTAAAGTCAACGGTATTTTTTTCAATATCTTTCAGCATTTCTTCGGCTAACTTGTTTAATTTTGCCTCGGTATACCTCATGGCTGCCGCATTATCCCCATCAATACTGCCAAAATTACCCTGCCCTTTAATCAAAGGGTGTAATAAAGAAAAATCTTGAGCCATACGCACTAAAGCATCGTATACGGCGGTATCTCCATGGGGGTGGTATTTACCTAGAACTTCCCCCACAATTCTGGCACATTTCTTAAACGGCTTATTATGCAGCATGCCTAAATCATACATAGCATATAAAATTCTGCGGTGAACTGGTTTTAAGCCATCTCTAACATCAGGCAGAGCCCGGCCCACGATTACCGACATAGCATAATTAACGTATGCTTCCTGCATCTCTTTTTCGATAACTCGAGGCTTAATTCTAAGAGTATTCTCTTCCGGATTTTGAGTTTCAGTTGGGGGCATTTTTTCCACTATAAAATAATTTGGTTTAATTTTAATTTATCGACGATAAATTAGCAATTTTTAGAGGCCGCGGGGGTTTATAAAGGTTGCGGCTATTTTTAGTAAATTAAAGTAAAATTTTAAAAAATTGCTTACAAAAATAAAGAAGGTCCTATTTAAGGCTTTTTTTCTGCTTTAATCGCAACCACTCAGTTCTTTATAATCAAATAATTGCCTAAGTCTCGTAAAGCAACAACTTCCTTCTCCAATGCTGACCCGCAGCGTTCAAACTCAAAGGGCGAGTGTCTGCACCGATCCAATAATTCTCCGGAGAATTTTAGCATCTCCCCGTTTGAAGAAAACTGATAGCCGACACAACGGTAAATTGTTAATTTCCCGCTCCAAGGATTAATGCGCGCATCACTCATAGCTGCTGAGGAGAATTGTTGGTAAGTCTTTATCAAAGATTTCAGATTGGCAACCCTAATTAAATGTCTAGCTTCATCCTGTATCGGATAATTACAATCTACGGTTACTACTTTAAGTTCTCCAGAAAGAATTCCGGAAACCAAATCGCCTACGTTCAAATTTTGTTTTTTCATGTTTATTTCCCCCATCAAATTTGTTCAAGTATTTGTTGTACCCTTTCTTCCACTGTTCCCATTTCTATTCTAACCAAAGGATATTCTGCTCGCCGATAGATTGCTTCCAGTTTTTTCCCTAAGGCCAAAGCTTCGTCATGGTTTTCCTTTCTGACCACAGTTTTTTTGGTAACCCCTAATTGTTCTACTAAAAAGATTTTATCGTAGTGTGCTAATCGAGCTTCCCGTAATATTCGTTGGTAAATTGGTGTTCCTTCCAATACATACGCCAATCCATCATACAATCCCCGGTCGAGGAAAACCCGTCCAACGCTTTCGGGTATCCTAGTTTCTCGTTGCAGTTGCAAAGCCAGGATGCCGTCCTGAAATTCAGGCTCGGCCCACGGCTCCCGTACTCCCATAGCTTGTTTTAATTTGATGCGGTCTTCAGCAGCTTCGCGAATAATATATTCACCTCTAGCTTCCAAAGCCAGCACAATACTGCTTTTTCCCGTTCCCGGTCCGCCGGTGAGTACATATTTTTTTACCATTTCTGTTCTTCAGCTAAAAGGTTTTGCTGAAGTATCCTCCGAGGTTGCAGCCGAGCTGAAGTTGCTGACCTTGTCCAATTTCGGTGAAGTCCACTGCTGAGCCGAAGCTGAAGCCATTTATAGTTGGCCCGACTCTGAACTTTTGTGAACTCAGTTGGTGCTCATCGGCAAAGATGTTTAGTGCTTCCAGTTTAGCTACCAGGCTTATCTCTTCAGTCAGCTTAGGTTGGTAGGTTAGCACGGTTACGATTTGTCCATTCACCCCGCCAGATATTCCTGCAGTTGCTGCAGCGAATCCGCTTAGATCTCCTGCCCCAAGGAAGTATTGCAGTCCTGCTCTGGGTACTAATTTTGCTCCCTGCAGCTGTAGTTCTCCGACTACCCCCAGCCCTTCTAAAGGCAGCTGGTAAGTTAAGTCTGCAAATCCGAAGTAGCTGGCTGCCTGCGGTTCGTAGCCAGTAGTTATTTGGTGTCTGGCAAAGAAGCCCAGTTTAGGGGCAATCTCTCCGCCAAATTTGGTATCTAAAGTTGCAGTTTTTTGTCCTGCTGACAGTTCCACTGCCCCCTCTGCTGCAGCGGGTTGTGGGTTCAGCAACGCTGCTCCCAAGGCTGCACCAGCAATAGTTTTTTTCGCTTTCATTTTATTTCCCCCCTATTGGTTTTATCTTTCGTGTTGCTTTTTCTGATGTTCCTCTGCTCGGTATTCTATGCCTTCGAATTTTCCTTCAATTATTTCCAAAAAGTGTTTTGTAGACTCGCTCTTGAAGTATTCCATGACTGGTGAGGCTTCGCCTGCGTGTGTTTCATACCCGACTACCCTGTGATCGTCGCATTCAGTTACAGATTTTATGTACCTGATTTTTGACCCTACTAGGATTTCTGGGTGCACTCTTTTTGGCAGTCTGACAATTTCTTCAAGGCTTTCAACCTTTATTTTGAGAATTGATTCTTTTTTCTCTACTTTTTCGACTGAGGTGACTGTGCCTACTAATTCCCCTCGGTAATCGACTTGGTGCCTGCCGTCGAGGAATGATTCATAAACTTTTTTCAGTTCCATTTTTTCCCTCCGTTGGTTTTGTTATTTCTTATCTAGTATTCCCCTATATTTACTTCCAATTCTTTGTCAGGGATGTTTTCTTCCAAAAGCTTTTTAACTAAATCTTGGTGCAGGTCCGTAGGTTGCACTGTAGTCATAAGCCAAGATTCGGTTTTCGCGTACTCTTACCAATCCACCGCCTAGCACTTTTACTTCTAATTCCAGCGGTAGTTGCCGACAGTAGGCATCTACAATTTCCGAGTGATATCCAAAGCTCGGATTGCCGACAATTACTAGTTTTTGTTTTGCTCCTGCACTTACTTGGAGTAAAATAAATTTGTATTTAGCTTCGCATTCCGGTAGCTGTACTGGTCTTACTTTGTTTAGTTTGCTTTCCAATCCGTCTTTGTCTTCCATTTTGGTTTCCTCCAATTTCGCCTTTGGCGTTTATTTTAGGCGTTTTACTACTGATTAATGCTAAATTATATTAATATTTGTTGTAGAGATTTCTACAACGATTTTATGCTGGAAAATACCTTGCCCCGATAATTCCTTTCCAAGCCTTATCGTTTAGCTAGGATTCCCAGCGCCTGCAGAGCAATCCATCTGGCTTTATCCTGTGACCAGTCGGGATGTTTCTGCAGGATCTTTTCTTGCAGTTCCGTTATTTTTTGTGTTTCATCCATTTTTAAGCAAATTTTTTTAGTTCATCAATAATCACAATTTCTGCAATCAGCTCTTCTTTGTTCACCGGCATTCTCCGAGCGTATACAAAGTGTTCCGCCGGTCCGCCTTCAAAAGTGATGGTGTCTTGTTTCTGGATTTCCGCCCATAATTCAAACCCGCTGTAATTTCCTGCCCCTTTCTGTTGATCAAGTCGGGATTTGATTTCCTGCTCATAGCCGGAGATTCTGGTGTCGATGCATCTACTTTGCGCATCCAGAAGTTTTTTAGAACTGACTAAGAGCCTTTCTCGGGCAAAACTTAAAGCATAGTGAAGATCACTGGTAAAGAAAACTCCTCTTCCGACGCTTAAGCTTCCTTCCTTAGGCAGCAGCTGCTGTTCCCGTAAATATTCTTGTTGAGCTTTTTCGCTTAAGCCTCGAAATAATGGTTCAGAAATCGGTTTAATTAAAGCTTGAATGATTACAGGCAAGTCTGCCCGTTTAGCTTCAATGAGTTGAATCATTCTAGAGAAAGTCGCGATAAGTATAATAACATTTGTTGTAGGACATTCTACAACAATAGCAAAATCTTAATAGCTAACAGAATTCACTAATTTAATTTTTTCTTTAGTGATTCCTAAAATGACTTCCTTTGATAAGGATAATGTTTTTTGACGGGTTTAAGTTAAAAATTATTCTTCCATCTCTCGTAAGAAAAAATATCTATCCCCATTTTCTGAAGATCTTTAGCTAGCCGATACAGAGGCAAACCCATAACGTTAAAATAACAACCATTTATTCGGGAAACAAAAACCGCACCCAACCCTTGAATAGCAAATGCCCCTGCTTTATCTAAAGGTTCTCCCGTAGCAATATAACTGTCAATTTCTTGATTGGTAATTTTTCTCATTTTTACTTCAGTGATTACATGATCCAGAAGTTCTTCTTTATTCTGAGCGTCAATTAATGCTATTCCAGAATAAATCTTCAAAGTACGATTAGAAATCATTCTTAAGATTTTTTTCGCATCTTTCTTATCTTTTGGTTTACCGATTTTTTTCCCGTCAAGAGAAATGAAAGTGTCTACACCAATAATCAAACCTGATTTTTTCCTTTCAGCAACTTCTAACGCCTTACCTCTAGCTAAAGTTTTAGCCAATTCGGCCGGAGGTAAGTCTAAAGTCATATCTTCTTCGTAATTACTGGCAACAACTTCAAATTCCAATCCAATCTGTTGCAACAAACTATGTCTTCTAGAACTAGTAGAAGCTAAGATGATTTTCTTTTTCATTTTATTCTTGAATGTTTCTATCTATTTAATTGTTTAGCTCTTTAATACTGTCAGGACGGTAGTTCTTTGATTTAATATTGTTTTTTATTGTTGTAGGACATTCTACAACAATAGCAAAATTTAAATAACCTAAAATTATTTGTTTAAATTATGAAAATCGAATCTGTGTTGGAGAATCTTGGTTTTAATCCAAATGAAATTAAAGTTTATTTGGTTCTGAATGACCATGGGTCAAACAAAGCCAGCAAGATTGCAGAAATTGCCCAGATCGATCGCAGCAGTTGTTATAATGCTCTTAAATGCCTTTCCGAAAAAGGTTTGGTAAGTGAAGTATTGATTGGGCAAGTAAAATGGTTCCAAGCTACTGGTCCAAAACGGTTGCTGGAAAATGTACAGATGCAGGAAGAAGAAGTTAAAGAGATCATTCCAGAATTACATGCCCGACATAAAGCCAGCAAAGTTAAAGGACAGGTAAGAATGTTTACAGGGTTAAAAGGAATTCGCAGTGTGTTTCAGGATATCTTAAGGCCAAAAGAAGAAAACACGGAAAATCTGGTTTTTGGTAATGAAAGCCAATTGGAAGAGCGAATGCCTGCTTATCAAAAACAATTTGTTCGCCAGTTAAAAGAAAAGAAAATCCGCGTGCGAGAAATCGTCCGAGAAGACCGCCATACGCCCACTTCTAATCCTAAGCAAACTCGGTACGTCCCTAAGAATATAATCTCTCCAGTTGTTACCAACATTTATAGAGGAAAAATTGCTTTAATTATTTGGACTGATGAACCTCAAGGAATTATTATTGAAAATCAAGCTGCAGCAGATGCGTACAGAAGTTATTTTGAATTTATGTGGGAGCACGCCAAGAAAACCCTATAGGTTCTTTTTTACTTCTTCTAATGCTCCTTTGATTTCTCCTTTGGAAGCTTTTTCTTTATCGTCTAATTCGATTAATCGTTCTACTTCGTCTGCTTCTTTATTGACTTCTTCTGCTTCCTGTAATACTGCGGGAGGCACTTGATTTAAGAAAGCCTTTTTAGCCTCTTCGCTGGGAAGATCAAAATATTCAAAAAATTTCTTGGTTAATTTTACTTTGTAAGTTCGGCCGAATTTTTCTTTAATTATAAAACCTTGTTCTTCCAACTGTTTCATGTGCTCATAAGCAGCTGGGCTACGCAGTTTAATGACATCGGACTGAACAATAGGATATTTCCAAGCAATTACTGCTAAAGTTTCCATTAATGGTCTTTCTAATTCGGTAGAAGAAACAATATTACTTACCAAAGGAACAAATTCGTCTTCAACAGTAAGTTTCCAGCCTTCTTCTTTTTTAATAATTTTTAAAGAGTTATCCGCTTGATCATAGGTAGAAACTAATTTTCCCATAATTTCTTCTACTTTGTTAAGATCCAAAGAACATAAGCTGGCAATTCTTTCAGTAGTTATTTCTCTGCCTACCGCAAATAAAATTGCTTCCACTTTTTTTTCTTCTAAATCCATAATCTTCACCAATTTTGTACTTATTCTTTTGTTGATTTAAGGTAATAAGTTTCTTCTTTTAAATCTATCTTACCTTCATCAATCAGCTGGTCTAAAAAGTCTTCCAATTTGTCTTTGTTAACCCCAGTAAAATTGCTTAATTGCGCTGAAGTTAAATTGTTTTGTTTTAATAATACAGTGATATAATTCTTAAGTAGAGCAGCTGTGTTTATTTTTAACATGTCATTTTCAGTTTTTAATTGTTTTGCCAGCATATCTACGCCATGTAATTTTATCTGTAAATCGTTTAGGAAAGCAGAAAGCTCTATTTCATCCAATTTTAATTCTGCAGGTTCAACAACTTCAATTGAAGAAGGCATATAATCAAAGCAAAAATCAATTAAGTGATCAACTTTTTCCGCCCAAACTTCTACTTCCGCAAAAATGGACCATAACTCCCCTTCTTTTTGCTGTTTAAGTTTGGCCATCTGCACGTTAACTACTGAGTATAATTCGTTCTCTTTCAAATTTTGCAGATATTTTTCTAAAGAAGATTGGACGTGCTCTTTCGGTTTGCCTAACACTTCTATTATTGCCCTAAACAGAATTTTTTTCTCCATAATCTAAAAAACGCGGGGTGGTTTTTAAGCTTTTCTGCCTATTGGCACCATTCAAAAGAGAGTGATTTTGAAACATTCAGAAATTGTGTTGTGCCTGCTAAGCTGATTTAAAACTTCGTTTATTCCTCATACGCAGTTCATAACTATTTCCAACACGCTTTACATAACCGCCCCAAGGTAAGCCTAACTTATCAGTTATTTCTTCTTGGCCGAATTGTTTAAGTAAATCTTCAACTTGTTCTTGAGAAAAACCCATCCGATTAATAGTGAACGTCCATGCTCGTTCAGCTCTTCCTAATTTATCCGGCAGTAAACAATCGCGTAATCCGATCTTACCCTGTTCTTTATACGCCCAACGGAGAGTTTCAGACCATGTTGCCGCAATTTCTTGAGTATACACCTTAGTTCGTAATTCAGTTGAAACGCCTAGATCTAGTGTGGAAGCAACATACAACCCTGCTATTAAAAGCCTCTTAGTTTTTTCATCTGCAACTTCTTCAGCAAGAAGGCTGCAAAGTTTTTTAGTATCGGCCTCATACCTTGTTAGTTCTTCTCTAGGAAAAGTTTCAGTTATAGCAGACTTAACGTAAGGTTTTAATTTATCACATAAATCATCAAATAACTTTGCGCTGTTTCTCATTTCCATTATTAAGCCTAAAAATTGCTAAGATATTTAAATATTTAGATTATGTTTATAATCTGAAAGATGAGTTATTTAAAGACGTTCGCTTAGAATTTATGCTGTAACCGCCTATCCTTTCTTCCATACCAACACTAAAGAAACCAGTCCAAAAACCAGTATCAGCACAAAAGGGATCAACTCCTTAGCTTTTTCAGAAGTATCCTCGTAAACCACGATCCCCTCTAGTTCGGAAAGCAAGGCTTCTTTTTTAAGATCCTGTTCTGATGAAAGACGAGTTGGCAGAGGTTCGGTCGAAGTTTCTTTAGATAAATCTGTTTTAGTAACCGCAAGAGTTTCTTTATTGCCATTAACATAAATCTTTTTAGTTAGGCTTTTATCAGTTTTTTGGTTGTCTTTATTTAATTTAAACATTAAAGAATACTCACCAGCAGCAATTTCCTCATCAATTTTAATGGGCAACTCAATAATTTTTGAATCACTTTGATCTAAATCGAATGAAATCAAATTGTCCTCTTTTTCTTTTTCTCCAGAAGAACAAGAATAACATTTGCTTCCCCGATATAAGTAGCCCCAAGCTTTAAATTGATGGTCCTCGGCATCATTCTGTAATTCTATTTGTAATGATAACGTATCTCCAGCAGTAACTGATGCGGGTAAATTAATTATTTTATAGGAAAGAGTAGGTTTTTGCTCCTCACCATCCCCGACCACTTCTTCGCACAAATCAGAATTTATCCCAGTTAAACTAATTGCTACTTCGGTCCGTTCTCCTAACCCTTCAACAATAAGTGTTGCCGAACCGTCTTTAAATTTATGATCACAATTAGGATTTAGTTGTACGGGTAAATTTAGATTATACTGTAAATTATCATTTTTAAGATTAATTTTAGTTTTTTCGCTGAGAGTTTTACCTTCTTTTTCTACCCAACTCGAAACAGCATATTTAGCCGTAGCTCCTTTATAAATTTCTAAGTCAACCTGCAGTAAATCCCCATAATGAGCTGCTGAAGGAGTAATTTTTTGAATGACTATGCTGGATTTACTGCTATTTTCAGTATTATTTTCGGAAGTAGTAGAAATTAAAAGTTCATTTTTAATTACAATAAACATTTTTTCAGCAAAATTGTCCGTTTTATTTTCATCATTACACCAAGGGTAAACTTGTGCTTTAATGAACAAAACTTTGTCTTTTTCATCGATGTTAGTTTTCCAGGATTTCTGATTCGTATTAGTCGTATTAATCTTGCTTTTGACCAGATTTCCAAATAGATCTTCAATCCAATACTCAATCATAAATGGAAACGACTCATTGTTTAATACCAAATTAAACGAAAGAGATTGCCCATTATTTAAAATTAAATTTCCCTCTTGGATAATCTGTAAGTTTATATTGCAAGGAATAGTGGAAATATCCAGGACTTCAAATTCCTGACAGAGGGGGTTATCACTTGGCTCTGATTCTATAAAAGACGAATCAATTACCTTCCCGCACAGGATATATTTTCCTGCTTCCGTTGGAATAAATTCACCAGTGGAAGCATAACTGCTGCAGCCAACTTCTTTAATAAAATTCCCAGATTTAACTAAAGTATTTTCTAAAGAACCTAATTTAGTGATATTATAAAAAACAGTTATGTTGTCTTTTTCAGAGCAATTTTCTTTATTCTCAATCTTAATCTTAAACAGATTGTTATAAATGGTATTAAGGTAGATCTGCTCATCTAAATAGATGGATAAAATCGCTTGTTTATTGATTACAATCAGTTCAGGAAGTTGCTCCGGCCGATTAAGATTAAGAACGTTTTCTTGCCCGGGTGTAGGTAGACATTCCTGCCAAACAGAATTAAATAAACAAAGAGTTAAACCATTACTTTCCGCTCCCAGAGCCGGATTATAAGTAAACTTAGTTTCAGAACCCCCAGAACTGGTGCAGTTAAGAACTAATTCTTCTCCGCTATTGCTTAAACCACGGTTAAAACTATTTTCAAAGATCAAATAATTTTCACGATAAATCTCTTTAAATTTAAGGACATCCCTGGCTACAACAATAAAACTATGCCCTTCGACTATCTCTCTTCCCAATTCATTTCCATAAAATAAACAGCCAGAGAGGTTAACTGCTTGATCTTGATTATTGTACATTTCCACCCATTCGTTGGTTAAACCTCCTAATTCGGTGGAGGGAGCATACATAATCTCATTAATTTCTAAAGAAGCAGAGGACATGGTGGCAATACTGATTATCAAAAATAAAACCAAAAAGAACAGGGAATACGTTTTGAAAACCAAATCCATAAACGGCTGGGTTAAACCAGAGAATAAATAGTTTTGTTCAATTGAACCTATACAATACAGTTACTATTCAATAATACTAAACAAAGTATTTAAACCGCTTTCTCTTAAACTATAAAATGGGTTGGTTATTTGGAAAAAAGAAGGTTCCACAGGTTCCTTTACCGGAAGGTAGAGCAATAGATGATAAAGCGTTAAGATTTCCAGTTGCTCCATCTAGAAGGGTAATTGAACCGAAAGAAATCAAAGAAGCAGTTGGATTTGATAAACCGGTGGCTTTTCCAGAAGAGAATGAAACAGCAATGGATTCGCCTTTTGAACCAGTGGATGAATCAGAAGAGGAAGGCCTAACTTCAGATGCTTATCCGTTTGAATCACGAAAAGAAGAATTATATGTAAAAATAGAGGTTTATCAGCGAATCCTGGGAGAAATTGATTTAGTTAAGAAAGAATTAACTGAGCTTAATGAAACTAATAAAAAATTAGGTACTTCGGAATTTAATGAAGAAAAAAATTTTAATCGACTTAGAAAGCTTATGAAAGGGTTGCACGATAACTTATTAAGCATTGATAAAGTTTTATTTAAAGGTTGAGGTGACTTTTAATGGAAAAAATGCCGGTCTTTATAAAAATAGATGATTATAATAGTGTTTTAGAAATTGTTAAAGCAGTTAGAAAAAAATTAGATGATGCAAAATCAACTCTGTTAAAAATTAATGATTTAAAGAATGAAGAAGATCACCAATTAGAAATGTGGCAGAATACTTTGTCAGAAGTAGAAAAGAAAATTGATTTTATTAACCATTCTTTAAATGAACCTGAACAATTTTGATCCCTAACATGAAAAAAAGCAAAAAAATTACTGCTAAAGGAAAAAAGCTTCGAACAGAACCGGTTACTAGTAAAGATAAACATCTTAATTTTATGGTTCAAATTGATGAACCTAAAAATGTTCGGAAAGATATCTTAGAAGCTTTAAGAGAAATAATTATCTTTATGCAGGGATATGAAACCTTCCTAAAAGTTCAGGAAGAAAAATTAGTTGCTTTAAATAAACTTCAAGCTGATGCTAAAGCTTTAAACAGCTTGATTGAAAATAAGTTAAAAAGATACTTGCCTAAAGGAAAATTAAAAGGATTAATTTCTAAAAAAACCTTACCTAAAGAAGAAGTTGAAGAATTGCCGACTGAAGAATTCAATCTGCCTAGTGAAGAACCTGAAGAGCCGGAAGGAAATGAATTAGAAGATTTAGAATTGCAGCTAAAAGATATTGAAGGCAGGCTAAAGAACATAAAATAAATTTATTTTTCAGTTAATTTTATAAAATAGCTATAGATAATTCTATCAATTCGCGGACGTGCCGGAGTGGTCAATGCGTTAAGCTTTTGTTTAACACGACTTAACGGGATGGACTCAAATGCTAAAACCATTTCCCACTTTATAGTGGAGTGATCCATTGACTTAGTGTCTACGCAGGTTCGAGCCCTGCCGTCCGCATTTTATTTATTAAATGTTACCAATGAAACTATTAATCGCAACCGAAAATCCTGGTAAATTTAAAGAAATTTCTGTTAGTTTGGCTAATCTTCCGTTGACATTAAGCTCGTTAAAAGAACTTAATTTAACCATTCCTGATTCAGTTGAAGACGGAAAGACTTACGCTGAAAATGCTTTTAAAAAAGCGCAATATGCTGCTCAAAAAACCGGCTTAATGACTTTAGCAGATGATTCAGGAATTGCTGTAGATGCCCTAAAAAATGAATTAGGCGTGAAAACCAGAAGATGGGGTGCGGGAGCAAACGTTTCTGACCAAGAGTGGATTAACTATTTTTTAAAACGAATGGAATCCTGCCCAGATGAAAAAAGGACGGCTACTTTCGTTTGTAATCTCTGCTTAGTTGATAAAAAAGGAAATCTTATTAAGAATTTTATAGGAAAAACAAAGGGGAAAATAACTAGGGCTTTAGAAGCACCAATCCACCCAGGATTACCTTTAAGTTCCTGTTTTATACCAGAAGGTTTCGACAAAGTTTATATTACTTTAAATACAGAAAAGAAAAACCAATTGAGTCACCGGGGAAAAGCTTTGCAGCAGGTAAAAGATTATTTTCAAATTCTCTTAAATAAGAGGTAAATATTTGTTAATAAATTCAGAAGCGTGATTAATTCTTTCTCGCATAGACAAATCGGTTTTATTTGCGCTAACAAAGTCTTGCTGAGCAATAAGGGCTACAGCCAAACATCCAGTGGTGCTAATATATTTACTATCTTTTAAGTTTCCTCCCGTAAACAAAGCGAAGGGTAAAGTAACAATCCCTCTAAAATTAAGATTTTCAGGTGCATCCTCTCCAAATTCCTCAAACAAATCGTCTAACTGAGAAGCAATTGCTTCTGAAAGATCTTGGTTGGAGGGAATATAAGCTACGCTTGCTAGTTCAGTAGGAATGATTAGCTCGTGATCAACCGAACTAAATAAAGGGATAGTTTTCTTTTCAAAATGGAGTTCGATTAATTCAGTCTGGGGATCTACACAAGGGAAAGTAAGGGTACTACCAGGAACTTGAACTGGATATAGATTGGGGCTTAACTTACGAATAACTTCCGCCAGGGATAAAGAATAGATTGTGAAATCTTCTGCTTTTCCTTTTTGTTCATAAGCAGCAGTCCATTCAAAAAGATTTTTATCTAAGTCTTTATCATACCCAATAAGCAGCAGGTCATCTAAAGGAAGTTGATCTTCTTTAAGGATAAAATCCCAATCTTTGGTTTTTCCTTTACAAATTTGTTTAAAGTTAGTTTGCTCTATCACAACCCGCATCGAATTGTTTAAAACATCTTCGATATTCAACAATTCAGAAAGTATTGAAAACATAATAATTGGGATAGATTAAACTTTATAATAATTTCGTTGGTTTAAGCTATTTATTTAAAATAATTGCTCTGGAATTGTTTCTTAGAATATTATTAAAAGAACCTTTTTAAACTCCTGAATAATTCTTTTACCCATGCCAATTGAAATATGCACTGTTGGGGGTTTCTCAGAAACCGGTAAAAATTCTACTGCAGTAAAAATAGATGATGAAGTAATTATTCTAGATATGGGCCTGCATATGGAAAACTATATCCGTTATACTGAAGATGAAGATATCAACGCATTAAGTTATGAAGAGTTGCTCAAAGTAGATGCGGTTCCAGATTATTCCTTAATTGAAGATTGGAAGAAAAAAGTTATCGGAATTGTCCCCAGCCACGGGCATTTAGACCATATTGGAGCTATCCCCTTTGCTGCGGCTATTTTTCCTCAGGCTCCGATTGTCTGTACTCCTTATACTGCTGAAGTCTTAAAAAGTATTTTTATGGATGAGGGGATAAAAATACCTAATCCTTTAATCAGCTTAAATCTTAATTCAAAATACAAACTGTCTAAGAAAATTTCTATAGAATTAGTAAATATGACTCACTCCATTCCGCAAGCGTCGATGATTGTGTTAGATACGCCTTACGGAAAAATTGTTTATGCCAACGATTATAAGTTTGACCGCCAGCCGGTATTAGGTAAAAAACCCAATTTTGAGCGTTTAGAAGAGGTTGGTAAAGAAGGGGTGTTATTGTTGATTGTCGAATCTTTGTATGCTCATGAACATAAAAAGACCCCTTCTGAATCGGTAGCTAAACAAATGCTTATTGACGTTATGTTAGGGGTGCACGCAGAAGATAAAGCGATGATTGCTACCACTTTTTCCTCCCATATCGCCCGATTAAAAAGCATCACTGAACTGGGTATAAAATTGAATCGGAAAGTGGTTTTTTTGGGCCGCTCCTTGTCTAAATATATTACTGCCGGAGAAAGAATTGGCTTAATCGATTTTCAAGAAAATATTAAAATAATTAAACATCGGGATAAAGTAGAAAAATTCCTTAAAAAAGTAGAAAAAGAAGGTAAAGGAAAATATCTTTTGGTGGTTACTGGACACCAAGGAGAACCCAAAGCGATTCTTTCCCGCATGGCTCGAGGAGAATTACCGTTTAAATTTAGCACGGGAGACATGGTTATTTTTAGCTGTTCAGTTATTCCGGTCGAACTTAACCGGGATAATCGTAATAAATTAGAACAACAGCTGAAAAACAGCGGAGTACGTCTTTTTCGGGATATCCATGTTTCTGGACATGCCGCTAGGGAAGACCATCGCGATTTGATTGAACTGATAAAACCAAAGTATATCGTTCCATCCCATGCCGGCTATGACCATGCTGTCCATTTAACTGAGTTAGCAGAAGAAATGGGTTACAAAAGAAATAAGACTGTTTATATGATGGAAAATGGAAAACGGCTTAAGCTTAAATAGGCACACTACCACTATACAACAACAAATTTTATAAAGAGCTCGTTCTTGGAAGATTTTTAAGGGGGTTTAATTTATGAAACTTGTCTTAGCTGAACCAAAATATTTTAAAGATAGTATTTCCATCATCTCTGAATTAGTTACAGAAGCAAAATTTAAAGTTAGTTCTGATGGTTTAGAATTAGTAGCCATGGATCCTGCAAATGTAGCTATGGTGGTCTTTAAATTGCTCAGCAGCAGCTTTACTGAGTATGATGCTCATGGAGTAGAGGAAATTTCTATTAACCTTAATAGCTTAAAACAAATTTTACGCCGAGCTAAAGGTAATGACACTTTAACTCTAGAAACCACCGATGATAGTAAATTAAAAATCCAACTTAAAAGTGATACTACTAGATCCTTTTCTATTCCGACCTTAGAAATAGAAGATAAAGAACAAAAAGTGCCGGAATTAAGTTTCCCTTTAGTTATCGAGACCAGTTCAGAAACTCTTTCCGAAGCAATTGAAGACGTAAGTGTGGTGGCTGAATCAGTTACTTTCTTGGGAGAAAAAAACCAATTATTTGTAAAAGCAGAAGGAGATTTATCCAAAGCTTTTGTAGAAATTAAGCATGGCGGAAAAACCACCATTAAAACTGCTTCCGAAGATAAATTCAAAGCTAAATATTCTTTAGAGTATCTGCGGAAGATGATTGCCGGGGGAAAATTATCTGAGAACGCTTCCTTGTACTTTAATACTGATTACCCTTTAAAGTTGGAATACAAAGTAAAAGACAAATTGCTGTTAAGCTTTATTCTGGCTCCCAGAGTGGATAATGATTGAATTTAAAAAAAATTAAATTTTTTCTACTTTTCTAGCCATATACTGAGAAAGCACTTTCATTAATGCCGCTGCTTTTTGGTCGTCTAAAGCTTTAACTGCCCTTTCCGGATCAGCTAATAAAGCAGCGTAGTGCTGTTGAAAATCATTTTTTGCGCCACGCCCTGCGGGCGAATCCTGCTCGCTATCGCTCGCACGTACCCCAAAAACGCGAGCACGGCCACTAAGATCGATACCGCCTTCAACGCCGTCAGCATTGCCGTAGCAGTAGCCGAGATACACCAAGCGCCCTACTGGCTCTTTAGAAGCCATATCGGCATACCCATTACACCACCCAGGGCCAAATTTTTTCTCACGCTCAACTAAATATTTCTTGGCCTCACTTTCAGTTACTCCCCACACGATAGTGTTCAAATCAGCCTTAGTAAATGTTTCTTCCGGTATTACAAATACTCCTTCCTTGCCCTGTTCAGCTAAATTTAGCAAGCGATTAAAGTCCGCTTGCGGATATTTACCGGCGCCCTTAGCAGTTAAGTTCCGTTGTAGATATATGCCTGAATAATGGGGCTTTAAGTCATGCTTAAGCACTTTACCAAGCGTTTTAGGCTTAAGAAAAGCATGCGGAACGTGAGCAATAACTTTAACATAAGTTCCCTGTTTTGTTCTTCCGGAAGCAATTAAACTGGCGGAAGTCCACCAATTCTGCCAAATTTTATCTAGCTTAGGCTGAGCAAGTCTTTCTCTAATCAGTTCAGGCATAAAAGCGGGCCGATAACCGGCAGCCGCACAGTCTTCTAAAGTAGGAACTATTCCATCTGGGTTTAGACATTCAAAAATATTATATAGGCTCATTGTATTTTCGCTAAAATTTTTTTAAACGGGTTCTTTATAAAGTTTATTAAACAGGAAAACAAAAAACATCATTACTTTTATAAAATAGCCTGAAAAATATAGATTCATGAATGAATTACTTCAACAAGCCCAAAAAGTTTACGCAGAGAACTTTAGTAATAAAACCTGGTATGGCCGATGTATTTTTCTGTCCTGGTTCTGTGATTTGGGTACTTGTAAGTTTTGCTTTCGCTCTACGCAGAAACATAAGATTAAATATGCTGGAAAAGCCAAACGAAGCTTAGCTTCGGTGTTAGTAGAAGCACTGCTGTGTAAAGAACTGGGCTGGAGAATCGAATTTATTACCGGCGGATATAGAATCTTTCCTACCGAAGAATTAGTTAAGATTGCTGAATTAATCAGTAAAGTTTATGGAGAAAAGATTTGGTTAAATTTAGGAGCTTTGTCTAAAGAAGATTTGGCCCTATTCCGACCCCATATAAAAGGAATTGTAAGCAGTATTGAAACGGTTGAACCACAATTACACGACCAAATCTGTCCGGACAAAGCTATTCAACCGTATGAAAAAATGTTTTCTTATGCTGATGGATTAAAAAAAAGTATGACGATCGTTATTGGTTTAGGAGAGAAAAAAGAAGATTTCCAATTATTAACTCAGTTTATTACCAAACATAAATTAGACCGCATAACTTTTTATGCTTTAAAACCAGTGAAGGGAACCATGTTTGAACATTCGAATGGACCAAAAACAGAAGATTATCTGTGGTGGATTGCTCAAACCAGAATAGCTTTTCCCAAACTGGAAATCATTGCCGGAACTACTGCCCGAAGATATGAAGAAGTAGGAAAGTTAATGAAAGCCGGAGCAAATGCTTTCACCAAATTCCCCGCAACCAAGATGTTTGCTACACCGGAAGCATTTAGGATTACCAAAGATATTAAAGAAGCAGGAAGAGAATTAACTGGAACGATAACTAAACTTCCGGAAATTGATTGGGATAAACAGATTGACCAATTAGAAATTGACGAGAATATTAAAGAAGAAATGAAACAAATGGTTCCTTTGTACTTAAAGAGATTTAAACGAAAATGAACGATAAAATAAACGACAAGAAAACAGAAATTGAACTAATGGCTCCTGCTGGTTCGTATGAAGCACTGCGGGCAGCAATTCAAGCCGGAGCAAATTCAGTTTATTTTGGAATTGGACCCTTAAATATGCGCGCCCGAGCAGCAAATAATTTTACCCTCAAAGATCTTAAAAAAATTGTAACTATTTGCCAACAACACCACCTTAAATCTTATTTAACCTTGAATACAATTATTTATGATCAAGATTTAACTCAAATGAAAAAAATTTGTACTGCAGCAAAAAAAGCCGGTTTAACCGCAGTAATCTGTACCGATATAGCGGCTATTGCTTATGCTCGTTCATTGGGTTTACAAGTTCATCTGTCTACCCAGGCAAACCTTTCTAATTTTGGAGCAGTAAAATTTTATGCTCAATTTGCTGATGTTTTAGTGTTAGCCAGGGAATTAACCTTGCCCCAAATCAATAGCATCATTAAAGAGATTAAGAAACAAAACATCTGTGGCCCCAGCGGAAAATTAGTAAAAATAGAACTATTTATTCACGGAGCTTTATGTGTTTCCATTGCCGGAAAATGTTATATGAGTTTAGCAACCTATAATCATTCTGCCAATCGAGGAGCCTGCCTGCAAAATTGTCGCAGAGCTTATCGAGTTATCGATGACGAAACTGGAGATGAATTAAAAATAGAAAATAAATATGTCATGTCCCCTAAAGATTTATGTACTATTGGCTGTATAGATAAAATTTTACAGGCAGGAGTTACGATTCTTAAAATTGAAGGAAGAGGACGATCGCCAGAATATGTTTATACTACTGTTAAAGCTTATCGGGAAGCGGTGGATAGTTATCTCCAAGGCACTTACAGCTTAGATAAAATACAGCGATGGACTAAAGCATTAGAAACCGTATTTAACCGTGGTTTTTGGCAGGGCGGTTATTACCTAGGCAAAAAATTAGGAGAATGGTCTGGGAGTTATGGCTCACAAGCAACTAAGAAAAAAATATATGTAGGAGTAATAAAAAATTATTTCAGTAAACCAAGAATAGCTGAAATCAAGTTAGAAGCAGAGGGGATTAAAGCAGGAGATGAAATTATAATTACTGGTCCAACTACGGGAATAATCCAAACTAAAGTAAATAGCATCTTTATTGACCGTAAAGGAAAAGACCAACCAGTTCAAAAAGCTAAAAAAGGGGAGCGTATTACCGTCCCTATTGCTGAGAAAGTACGCCCTCATGACAAATTATTTGTGTTAATGGATGCGAAAAAGGAATAGGGGAGAGCAAATGAACAATACTAAAATCAAAAAATTAAGAAATTTAGTTGATCAAACTGATAAAGAAATTATTTGCTTATTAGAAAAAAGATTTAGGTTAGCGAAGAATATCATAAAAATAAAGAAAAATAATAAGATTCCAATTGAGGATCTTAATCGGGAAAAAGAAATTATTCGTAAACTGTTAAAAAGTAAACCTAAAGTTCCTGCAGGATGCATTCGGGAAATCTTTAAATCCTTGTTTAAATATACTAAAAAAATTAAGTTTGAAACCTAAATAACTCGTAAATTGCTTGGTTTAAAAATGATTTATACAAAATTAATTCAGCCAGTCTTGTTTAAGATTGATCCAGAACAGATTCATGACCTTGCTTTATTGCTAGGTAAAACGTTCGGTAAATTTTCTTTGACTCGACAGTTAACTAAGACTTGTTTTTATTATAAAAATAAAAAATTAACCCAAACCATTGCCGGAATCAAATTTGTTAATCCGGTAGGATTGGCCGCTGGCTTTGACAAGGAAGCGGAAATGATGCAGATCCTCCCTTCATTAGGATTTGGTTTTGAAGAAATCGGTTCCATTACCGCTAAACCGTGCCGAGGCAATCCTAAACCAAGATTATGGAGACTCCCAAAATACAAATCCATCGTTGTAAATTATGGTTTAAAGAACCAGGGATGTAAAATTATTGCTGAAAAATTAAAGAAGAAAAAATTGGTATTTCCCGTCGGGATAAACATAGCTAAGACTAACTGCCCAGAAACTGTTAACCCGGAAGCAGGAGTTAATGATTATATAGAAAGTTTCTTAACCATGGAACCTTATGCAGATTATCTAACTATTAACATCAGCTGCCCTAATGCTTATGGAGGACAACTTTTTTCTGATCCTAAATATTTAGAAAAACTTCTTTCTAAAATAGACCGAGTTAAAACCAAAAACCCCGTCTTTATTAAAATATCTCCTGAACTTTCTTTAAAACAATTAGATGAACTGCTAAGTATATGTGGAAAACATACGCTGACTGGATTTGTAGTTTCTAATCTGATTAAAGATCGCAGTAAATTAACTATTCCGCCGCAAGAGTTTGCTAAAGTTGGAATAGGTGGTTTAAGCGGCAAGATTTTACAGAAACACTCTGATGAGCTGATTTCGTATATTTATCAGAAAACTAAAGGTAAATACGTTATTATCGGTAGCGGAGGAATTTTTACTGCTAAAGATGCTTATGAAAAAATAATTAGGGGGGCTTCTTTACTGCAACTGCTTACAGGAATGATTTACGAAGGGCCAGCAGTAATCAAAAAAATAAATAAAGGGTTAGTAGAGCTGCTAAAAAAAGATGGTTTTGAGAACATCGCTGAAGCAGTAGGAAGTAAATACAAATAAGCGATAAGTAAAGTGTTAGTTAAACTTAAGAATTTTTTCTTTTAATAACGTAGATTTATGTTTTTGGACGTGGTAAGGTTCCATTCTTTTGATGATTGGATTTAATCCTGACGCTGTTAACTTTTCTGCCAATTCCGATTCATTAATCTGATGATCGTACCCTAAACAGATTACTTGAGGCTGGTGCTTTTGCACAATTTTCAAGAAATCGTGATAGTAACCTAATACTGCTTCATCAACTAATTTTAAATTTTTAATTAATTCTAATCGTTCTTCTTCTGTAAAAACCATTTCTTTTTGCTGCTCTTGTTTGGTTTTATCACGAGCCAGAACTACAACCAAATAATCCCCGTAGGTTTTGGCTTGTTTAAAATAGTTTAAATGCCCCAAATGCAGTAGATCAAAAGTGCCAAAGCACATTACTTTTTTCATTTTTGTATTGGAAGCCTTATTTTTATTGTCGGGGTTATTTATTATTTTTTGAATATAATCTGGCTTTTTTAATTATTAGCCTCGCAGTATTTTTATTTTCGATAACTGTTTCTGAATCTTCAATAACTAGTTTTTTCTTGAACAGAGGGCAGTCGAGAACTAATGATTCAAATTCTCCTCCTTCGCCAGCAATATGCAGCCCAATTTTTTTCTGCAGCTGGATTAATTTTTCCAATTCTTTAAAAGTGATTTCTTTATTCAGCCAAGAGGAATCTAAACCTTCTGCCGCTACTGCGGTAAAAATTATTTTAAATCCAGCTGTAATTAATTCCCGCAAATGCTCTTCTTGGGGTTTGTGCCATAACGGAGAATATACTGTTAAGCCCAGTTTAGTAGCAATTTTATTTATGCGGCTACTTTGATATTCAGAAAATAGGGCGCCGGTAAGCAAGCCAGTGAAAGAATATTTTTTCTGTGCTTGTTTGATAGTCTGTTCTAAATCAGCTAATTCTTTCTCTTTTTCCCCGTGCGTTTTTCCTAACACTACCGGAAGACCTAATGCTTCTGCTTGTAGGCTAGTTAATTCAATTGCCGGAGTATGGAACATGTGGGAATAAAGGTTCTCTGACAAAATGGTAATTAAGCAGGTGATTTCGTGCCCTTGTTGTTTAGCCAAATAAAGAGCATAAACCGAATCTTTTCCTCCAGTAAATAAAGCAGCATATTTCATTTTAAAGATATACTTAAGTATAAAATAGTTTTATAAATAAAGTATTTTTAGTAAATTTAACTAAATGTTAAAGAAAACCGTGCGGTTTTCTGACTCTGTTTTTTCCAATAAATTGTTTATCATTAGTTAACCACCAGCGAATACACAGGTGGAAAAAGCAGATTTTATAAAACTATGGGTTATTTAGATATTGAAACTAAGATGGAAGAATTGTGGAAAGATAATGGAAGATTAATTGAGAAGCGAATTTGGGGGGAAAAGATTGATTCTCTCCATAGCGAAGAAAGTATAGAAAACAATCTAAACAATAAAGAAAAAGCTAAGCAAGTTCTGAAAAATTTATTGATTTCAGCAGTAAAAAAAAGAATTCCTGCAGCTAAATTTGGAATCTTTTTTTCTGGAGGAGTGGATAGTTCCTTGATTGCTGCGCTGTGTAAATCCAGCGGGGTTAAAGGAAGCAATTTTATTTGCTATGCCGTTGGCTTCCAGGAAGGAACTAAAGAGCCAGAAGACTTATTGGAAGCTAAAAAAGTAGCCGAAAAATTAGGATTTAATTTAGTCTATAAAAAATTTAATTTAAGTGAAGCAGAAGAAGTTATCAAAAAAACAGTATCTTTATTAAAAAAACAGAACAAAACTGACGTCGTTAATGTCGGAGTAGGTTCAGTAGTTTTAGCGGCAGCAGAATTAAGTAAATATAGCGGCCTCACTTATTTTTTTAGTGGGTTAGGGAGTGAAGAACTTTTTGCTGGATACGAACGCCACAGTAAATGTGAAAATATTAATGAAGAATGCTGGCAAGGATTAAAACAAATGTGGGAAAGAGATTTGGTAAGAGATTTTACTTTGGCTCAAGCGTTAGGAATTTCTATCAGTACTCCTTTTTTAGATAAAGAATTAATTGAATATGCTCTGAAACTGCCGGCAGAATGGAAAATCTCAGTAGAAGAGAAAAAAATTATTCTTAGAGAAGTTGCGGAAGAGTTTTTAGGCGAATTTGCCTGGCGGAAAAAGAAAGCTGCCCAATACGGGAGTTGTTTTGACAAGGCTATTGATATTTTAGCACGAAAGAATGGGTTTAAATTTAAGAAAGATTATTTAGAAAGTTTGTAAGATGTATTTGCATAAGTTTTAAATAGAATTGTCTGGCTTAAACATTAAAATGGAATTGGATTCTCTTCAAGCAAAACTGAAAGAAATGGAAGAACTAAATCCTTCCAGAAATGATTATGATCTAGGTTTGGTTGGAACGTTAATCAGTTATGCCTATTTTAGTGGAAGGGCTAAAAGAAAAGAGGTAGAAAGAGTACTCCCTATTCTTAAACCAAACTTAGACCCGTTTGAACTGTTTGACTTCGATGATGATGAAAATCTACCTTATAATGCAGAAGGATGGAAACAAATTTCTCCCGAGGGCGTTTATGCTTGTAAAGTTTTGATAGAAGAATCCTTAACTCAAAAAAGAAAAAGAGAAGAGTAAGTCTACCGTAAATGAATTTCTAAAATATCTTTGTCCTGTAAAAAATGATTTAACATAAACCTTTGGCCAGGAAATTTTGCGGAGCTGCCCCAAACCCGGGCAAAGCGAAATTTTTTAACAAAATCCTGATGCAGCTTATTGCAGACATCTCTGATGGATGAATTTCTATTAATAATTAAAGGTTCGTTTAGATCCACATCCTTACGTGGCTCTTTTAAATATAAACGAATAAAATCTAGTTTTTGAAAAATTAATTCTTTTAATAACTCTAAATTGATCTCCTGTTCAGCAGAAATGGCTAAATCAGCATTAAGTTCTTTCTTAACTTTGGCAACCTGAGCTGCAGAAGCCAAATCTATTTTAGTGACGCAGGTAATTGCGGGAAGATATTTTTTATTCCCTTCAATACAATCAATGAAGTCATCAATATCAATAGGGCTTCTAATCAAAACATCCGCATTGACGATTTTAAATTCGCGGAGTACTTTCTTTAAAGTTTCATCATCAACTGCTAAAGGGACAGTTTTTCCAATCTGAATTCCCCCTTGAGGTTTCTTCTTGATGAATACTTCTGCTTTAGTTTTATTGATCCGAATATCTGATTCCCAAACTTCTTTTAACAGAGCAGGATAATGGTCGGGATGATTAACGTCAATTAAAATTAAAACTAAATCTGCGTTCCTGATTACTGCTAAAACTTCTTTTCCTCTTCCCCGGCCAGAAGCGGCTCCGCTAACTACTCCCGGCACATCTAAAATTTGAATTTTAGCTTGTTTGTAATTAAGCATTCCGGGGATAACCGTAAGTGTAGTAAAAGCATACGCAGCAACTTCAGAAGCCGAACCGGTTAATTTGTTTAATAAAGTTGATTTTCCTTCAGAAGGAAATCCCAGCAGCAATACTGTTCCGTCGCCAGATTTTCTTACCGAATAACCATAATCTGACCGCCCCGTTTTTTTTACAGAACGGGATTCCTGCTTCTCTTTCAGTTGGGCCATCTTGGCTTTAACGATACCAATATGCCCCTGAGTAGCTTTATTGTATTTTGTTTTTTTTAATTCGTCTTCCAGTTCTTTAATTTTTTTATTATAATCAACCATAGTTTACCTTATAGTCATAAAAGTTATTGCATTTTTAATAATTTCCTTAAATCTACTCTATTAAATCCGCAATACTTATAAAGGATATTACTGGTATTATCAAGAACATGGAAGGATCTTTAGCTACTAGTGCATATGAATTAACCCAAACTTATCTACAAAAAATTATTGTTAGCATAGTTATTTTGTTAGTGGGCTTAACCATTGGTATTTTAGTCAAAAAATTATTGGGTAAAATTTTACAGGAAATTGGATTAAACAAAATTATGAGTAAAGTAGGGGTAACCGTTAACCTCGAAAAAGGAGTTAGTACTGTTATTTCTTACATAATCTACTTGGTAGTTATCGTTCTATTTTTGAATCAGTTGGGAATTACTTCTATCGTGCTTTATTTAGTGGTGGGAGCAATCTTAGCTTTAGTAATCCTTACTTGTATCGTAGGATTAAAAGATGTCATCCCTAATTTTGTAGCTTGGATTTTGCTGCAGAAAAAAGGAAAACTTAAAGTTGGAAAAAAAGTAGATGTTAAAGAGATTTATGGTGAAGTAGAAAAAATTGGTTATTTAGAAACAGAAATCAAAACGGAAGAAGGAGACACTTTATACGTTCCTAATGCTTTATTTTTAAAATCTACGTTTAAGATTAAGAAGTCATAAAAAAATTAGAATTAATTTAGGCGCACTTATTTTTGCTGTTTTTTCATCCCGCCGACTACTTCTTGTTGAAGTTGTTCGTAACTCTCTTTTAATTTTTCTTCCTGTTTAGTTATATTTTTAAGACGCATATCTAACAGTTCTTTTTTCCCGGTAAGTTCTTTTAACAGAGTATCTTGAGAAGAAGAAACCATAATATTCCCAATAATTTTGTAAGCTTTATCGGTGCTTTTTAATTCCATTAACGCCGATTCTATTTCTAAGCTTTGATTTTGAATTTGTTGTTTCTGTAAGAATAAATTTTGCAGATTTTGCTGCAATAATTGCAGTTGACTAATTTTGTCAGAAACCATTTTTGCCGTTAAAAACTTATCTCGCTTGTATTTTTACAACGGTACGGCGATCTTTATACAGAATTTTGCCCCCACAATAAGGGCACCTGATTTTAACTTTAGTATGTTCATCTTCTACTTTCTTTCCACAGTCAAAACAGATGTAATACATTTTTAATTTTCCTCATTTGATTGAATAGGCTTTTCCAGTAAACTTAATTTTACATTTAAGACAATGCCAGATTCCTACCGCAATGCGTTTTACACTAGTTTTATTGCAAGAAGGACATTTATGTTTGCCTCGGTGTTGTACTTCTATTTGCGCAAACTTTTTCTTAGTTCTGGTTCCGTATCTTGCTCCAAATCGTTTTGTTGACATGTTTTAATCCCTGATTATAAAGTGGGGCTGCCCGGAAAGTCGAAGCTCCGCTTCTCGTTCAGTTTCTGCGGAAACTTATTCGAACCGGGGTTCAGCGGTCCCAAACCGCTAGTGATAGTTGCTTCGCAAGCAACTCAGTAAGTTGCTCATGACCAAGCTACACTACAGCCCCCTATGTTTATTTATAAAGGTTTCTAAAAAAAATAATATTTTTTTAAAACCCCGGAAAACCCCTTTTTCCGTGTGGTTTCTAAAAAATCGAAAGATTTTTTGAAACCCCAATTAGTTTGTTAATTTTAACGTTATTTAAAAAAGTTTGTAAAAGATTTGCTTTATCTGGTTAAACGTACCCCGCGAGCAGTGCCGATGCCACTGGCGGGGTTGAAGTTGCAACCGAGGTAGAACCTGCCGAGAGGGATGCCGAGCCAAACCGTTCTGCTTGGGGACGTTGCTCGCTCAATAAAATTAGCGGTAAGGACAGCAATATCTTTCCCTGTCTTCTCACTAATAAACTCCAAGGTTTGAATGATCTGTCCAGGTTTATCTTTGGTATCAAACAAAGCTTGCAGAAAAAGTGTACCAAAAGAGTCTTGAGCAACATCAAATATAACCCCATCGTAATTGTATACACATACAATTGTTTCTTTGATTAGTTCGGGCATATTACATCCATGCCGGTGTAAGATTCGTGTATCTGAACTATAAATGTCATGAACCAGCCAGGTGTTACAAATTAGTCCTCCTCCATTAAAATCTTTCCGTAGATTACTAATATATTTTTCTGCTATAATTTTCTGTTCAGTATCGCCTTGCTCTTGTAGTTTCTTTAAGACCTTAAAGTTAGCATATAAATCACCTGCAGAAGCCATCACCCTGCCATCATGAATATCTTTCCAATATTCAATCCACTCGTCTTGGTTTTTCATTTGCCCGCCATCAGCTGCCATTTCATCTAGAACGAGTTCTAATTTAGAACCAGAATAACCGCTTGCCGGTTGAGAATTTGGACTAGCACGCCCGCTATATCGTGGATCGCCTCTTTTTTCTCTTATCCAACCACCAAAATTAGAAAAGTCTAGCCCTTTATGTACATCAGTTGAATCAATAGCATACTGGTTCACTTCCATATGCGCAGGTATAAAGACCATAAGTCTGCTGGAAAGAAGCTCATTTATAAACTTTATTATCTATTTTGGAGTATCTACTTAAGAACAACCAGCTCTTTAGGAGCAGTAGTTAATATTTTTGTTTTCCGATCAAACAGAATTGTATCTTCAATTCTTAAACCATATTTCTTGGGAAAATAAATTCCCGGCTCGATGGTAAAAACCTGCTTATTTTCTACGCAGTCTTTACTTTCAGAAACCAATGCCGGCGGTTCGTGGATGTCGATTCCTAATCCGTGCCCTAACGAATGGACAAAATAAGAAGAATACTTTCCTAAGTTCTTGCGAGCGAAGGCGTCTAAATCAACAAATTTGCTGCCTAATCTAATTTGCTGAATGGTTTCTTCTTGCACCTTTAATAGGAGATCATAATGTTCCCGTTGTTCTCGGTTGATCTTTCCTAAAAATACTATCCTAGACATATCCGAACAATAATTTTGATATTTAGCCCCAAAATCAAACTGTAAAAAGCCTTTTTTTAATACTGCAGTGGAAGTTAACGAATGAGGGATAGCCGAATGTTCCGAAGAAGCAACAATAGTGGGAAAAGCTAACTCTGCTTCTCGTTCCCACAGCTGTTTTTCTAGAAAAAACGCAACTTCTTTCTCGCTTTTGAATTTCTTAGGAGAATAATTATTAATAAAGGTTTGAAAAGCAGCAGCGGTAATTTTACTTGCTGTACTGATTCGCTTAATTTCTGGTTCCGTTTTCTGTTTCCGTAATTCTTTCAATTTAGAAGAGACATCTACAAAAGTTGCTTTAGGAAACATCTTGGTAAGTTTTTGATAACAAGAATACCTGATCTTGTCATTATTAACTCCTACTTTTCTAATTGATTTATCTTTAAGCTGGGTTTCCCAATCTTTTTTTAATTCCTCCATTTCTATTCCGGGTAGATGGGGTGCAGAATCAAGCTTAGTTAAATACAAAGAAGCTTCAGTAGGAGTAATTAAAAAATGGGCCGAAGAAGGGACTAATTGAGTAAAATAAGTTATATTTGAATCGGGAGAAGAAAGAAAAACTAATTCGATTGCTTCTCGTTTCAAATACGCTTGAAAGAGCTTTAATTTCATCCTAGAAAGAGAGTAGCTGTTCTTAAAAAATCTTCCCAAACCATTATAAACCCTAAAAATAACATTTTTAGGATGGAAAAAGTGATTTTACCGAATGGCTTAACGGTAATTTTTGAAAAAAGGAAAGGAAATTCCGTGGTTGTAAATGTCATGATTAAAGTAGGCAGTAATTCTGAAGATAACTCAGAAAAAGGCCTTTCCCATTTTATGGAACATATCTTGTTTGAAGGCACAGAAAAAAGGCCCACCAATAAAGATATCTCTAATGAAATTGAAAAAATTGGGGGAGATTTTAATGCTTATACCTCTAATGAAAAAACTTGCTTTTATGTAAAAGTATTAAAGAAACATTTTCCGATCGCTGTAGAAATCTTGGCCGATATCCTGCAGCATTCTTTACTGCAAGAAAAAGATATTGCTAAAGAAAAAAAAGTTGTCTTAAAAGAGATTGATATGATTTATGATGAGCCTAGATATTTCCAATGGGTATTGTTGCAGGAAAATTTATTTGAAAAACACCCTTGCCGTTATCCCACCTACGGAACTAAAAAAAGCATTAACAGTTTAACCCGAAAAAAAATAATTGATTTTTACAATAAATATTACCTCCCTAATAATATGGTTATTTCGGTTGTGGGAGAGGTTACCGGATGGAAAAAAGAAATTGAAAAAAAGTTTTCTTTCAAAAAAGGAGCATTACCCGCTTCTGCTCCGGTTAATGAACCCTTAGCATTAAGAAAGAAAATCAAAAAAAGAAAGATGAATATTACTAATACCTACCTAGTGCTAGGCTTTAAGGCAGTGCCTAGAAATCATCCTGATTCTTATACTTTAGATGTAATTAATGGGATTCTGGGCCGGGGACAGAGCGGCAGAATGTTTACTGAAATACGTAGTAAGCGGGGCTTAGCTTATGATGTGGGCACACAAAGCATAGCAGAAAAAAGCTTTGGTTATTTTGCTGCCTATGCTACTATTGATAAAAAAAACATTAGTTTAGTTCAAAAATTAATTTTAACTGAATTAGATAAATTGAAAAAGGTTACGGAAACAGATTTAAGTGAAGCTAAAGATTTTATTGAAGGTGATTATCTGTTAGGATTGGAAGATGCCCAAAAAGCTTCGGACCAAATCTTGTTTTGGGACTTGGTTAAAGAAGCAAAACTGATGGACCAGTACATAAAGAACATTAAAATAGTTTCTGTTGCCGAGGTAAAACGAGTTGCTCAGAAATATTTTAAAAATTATACTATGGTTGTCTTAGCAGGAAAGTAAATTAGACTTCCTTAGCAGATTTCCATAACGAGTTAAAATAATTTTTCATACTTTTTGCCAAAGATTGGTTTTGGACCCACAGGGAAACGTATTTTCCTTGACCTCCAAAACGTAAAGTAACATCAGACTCGTCCTTTATGCTGAATTTTGTGGGTAGCAAATCAATGTATCTTAATTTCGCCCCGCTTTTTTTCCAAATCATTATTTTCTCTTTAGTGGCCTCTTCCTTGCTGGTTAGGATATATACTTTTATCCCTCTTTGCACTGATTCTTTATATACATCTATATGCGGCTTGTAAGTTGAAAGTTCAGAGATAGAACGCCATTCTTTCTTGGTTTTTTTATGTAATTCTACAGAAAGGTTAAGATAATTCTTGTATCCTTCTATTATCTTTATGTTATCTAATGGCTCTGAGGCTTTCTTTCCGGTTAAAGTGCCAAGTTTGGTAAGAATACTCGCGGATTTAGCCTTGAATTCTTCCAGCTCGATCTCTTTTTTTCTGGTAGCTTCCTCTAGGGCAACTTTTGGGGGTATAGCCATGAACCTTTTTGGAGTTCCGAGATACTTTTTTACAAAGCCTTTGCATTCCAAAGAATCTAAAGTAGGGTAAATTTTACCGTGAGGAACACCAGAATTTCTTGATACCTCTAAAGCTGTGGAAAGGCCTTCTTGGACTAAAGCAGTGTAAGCATCGCTTTCATATTTATTAAGCCCATATAGATGTAAGTTCAAGCTCATACAACAACTAATGGTGGTTGTAAATATTTAAATGTTTCTGCGGGTTTTGATATAGTTATAACAATTAAAGGTGAAAAAAATGACAATGGAAATGCAAATGGAAAAAAATGACGAAGAGGATAAGAGTTTGGAGGCGGAAGTAGAATTCTCCTGGAAGAGAGTTTTTGAAAGGGGAGTACAGAATATGAAAGATGACATAGACCCGGTTTACAAAGGCGCAAAAATGGGGATCTACGCCTTGCATGGGATACCAACCTGGGCCAGGGAAGCTAGAGATGGAAAACTAAGCACCGACTCGGTCGGCTGGTCAGTTGTTGCCGGTTTATTTGTTGGAGGTAGTTGCACAGCTGCATATGTTATGGGCGGAGTATTGTTTCCTCCAATTCTTGCCGTACCAGTTGTTGCACAAGGAATTTCTTATACACGAGAAGCGTTCAGAAGAGCAAGAAAAACTGAAATGGAAAACGTCATCATGACCAAAGTGCAAAGAAGCCTTAATGAGCAAGGGGAAAACGAATATGACTTGAGTTGCCAGAAGATGATTAAAGAACTTGCCGGCAAGCTTTATGCACACAGGGAAGAAGATACACAAACGCAGGTGAAAGAAGCACTTTATAGAATAGAATCATTTAATGAAGACATACAGACAGTGGAAAAAGCAACCGACCTTAATTCTGTGGATAAACATCAACAGATTAAAAAACTGAGAACCATAATTTCTGAAATAGAAAAAAGCATTGAACAAGGAAATAAGTCTCTTGAGGAATATAAAATAGAATCCGTGCTGGAAGCTAGGGAAGGTTTAGTTTATGTTGCTAGGGATGTGTTTAACGGCTTGTTTGCCGACAATAAATTGGGAAAAGGCCAAGATTATGAAATGAGCTCGACCAAATTGGAAGTCGGCCCTAAGAAACGGAAAAGGGACTACGAAAGAGAAATGTGTTTTGATTACAGCCCGCGCCTAGATGAACAATCAATCGTTGCACAACTGGTAAGTGAAACGGTAAAGAAAAAAGGCGGAACGGCAAATGTGGAACTGTTTGGTCAACTTACCGCAATTTACAGCAGCAAACAAAATGAGGAAACTCATTATAATGTTAAACCCAATGGGTTGTGGAGGGTTAAAAACCCTTCATCTTAATTTTTTCCAACCGAGAAAAACTTTAAAACAAGAACACGGGAAGAAAAATAAACTTCAACGATTCAAATAAGGAACATCAAACGGCGGCAGCATTCTAGCGGTTTGCATTTCAAAAATACGTTGTTCTAATCTTCTATATTCAGTTAAAGTTCGTTCATTAAATGATTTTGCATTCATTCGAAGATATCTATAGATGGAGTGAACTTTAAAGTCAGGTTTGTGATTGTCTTGAAGGTGGTTCTGGCGATTAAAATAGGGGCCGGAAATATAATCTAATAAGGCCTCTAATTCAACTAACGCTTCGTCAATATTGTCTTCTGGTGAGGGGCGGTAAAACAAGTCGGGAAATAATTTCCTAAACTTAAAGTACATTCAAGAGAACGTTTTAAGGCTCTAAGGGGTTCATGACCATGTTCCCTAAACCATTGATAGCTTTCCACTTTTGTAAGAGGATTCATTTTGGGTAGGCTTCTTCGACAATTTTTTCTATTTTATCTTTATTTTTTTGGAAGATTGAAAGAAGATTATTAATTTCTTTGGCTAAAGCATTTTTTAAATCTAAAGGATGTAATTTATTATCCATAAAGGCAGCTTCAATTTCTGAATAAGTAGAAAATTCAATATTGCCCCCGAATTTTGCCGGACGTTCAATAATTAATTTCTCTCCGTGATCTTGTTTGATTACCATAATGACGTGTTTTAGGAAAGCTAACACCCCATTTTCCTCGATGTTGCCTGGCTCGCAAAAGGCTTTCTTTAATTTATCAATCACTTCTAGTTCCGAATCTAATAGATCAATTTTAGATTTAGGGTCAGAAGCAGACATTTTTTTTCCAGTTAATCCGGGTAAAAGAGGAGTCATCACTTCTACTCGAGGTTTATATCCTAATTTAGGCAAATTTTCCCGAGCATACATAAAAATTTTTCTTTGGTCTACGCCACCGTACTGGACATCGACCCCTAAATATTGCTCGTCTAACGCTTGCATTAAAGGGTAAATTAATCCACTTAATTTTGGATTGTCACCAAATTTTACCACTTCCGAAGCAGCTTTCTGAGCATCATGGATAGTCGTTATCGTTGATAATTTAAGAGTATCCAAAATATAATTTTTATCAAATTGATAACTGGAGCCTTTTACTATTTCTAAATTTTTAACTTCAACACCAATTGATTTAAACATTAACGGGATTACCGTAGAATAATAATCGTACCGCTTTTCTAAAATATCCCAAGGACAATTATCTAAAGCACCATGTAAATCTGCTAACAGCACTTTAACTTTAAATCCCGCTTTTAAGAAATCCGCTAATTTTAAAACCCACACATAATAAGCAATGTGGGGTTTACCGGTAATAGCTGTACCTAAATAGACCACGGGTTGTTTTTTCTGTTTGATTAGATTGAGTAGCTCTTCTTCAGAAATGATTTCTTGAGTATTCCGTTTGATTAAAGCTAATTTCTCTTCCGGTTTCATCAAGTGGTAAAATTAGGTTTACTATAAATATTTAATGGTTGATTTGCGCTGAATACTGATGTATAACAATAAAATATAAATAACCCAGCTTACTTAAGACTAACGGGGATGGTAAAAGTAATTTTATTTGACTTTTGGGGCACTTTAGTAGAAACAGGTATCCAAAGCCCGATTAAACAAGTAAAAGAGATTCTAGGCATCGATCTACCCTTTTCTGATTATGTGGTCAGGATGGAACGAGCCATGATGACGGAAAAATTTGCAACGCTTAAAGAAGCTTTTGAAGCGGTTTGCAAGGAATTCCAAGTAGAATGCCCTGAAGAAAAAATGGAGCTGCTGATTGGGTTATGGAATAAGTCGTGGATGTTAGCTCAGCCCTATGAAGATGTGGCTCAAGAATTGCCTAAACTTAAAGAAAAATGTCGGTTAATCCTTATTTCTAATACCGATTGTTTTTCAGTAGATAAAGTTTTGGAAAAATTTGCATTAACCCCTTTGTTTGACAAAATTTTTCTTTCGTATCAAATGCACTCAATCAAAACGGATAAAAATTTCTTTAAACAGGTGCTAGATGAACTGGGAGTAAGAGCAGAAGACTGCTTAGTAGTTGGAGATAGCATCCAAAGTGATATTGTGGCAGCTAAAAAAGCAGGAATAAGAGCGCTTTTAATTGACCGTAGAAATACCCGAAATTTTCATTTAAAAATAGAAAGTTTAAAAGCATTAGAACGATTTCTATAGTCTAAATGGTAAATATTATCTTTTTAGGAACTTCCTGTATGCAGCCTACTAAAGCTAGAAATCACTCCGGATTTCTGCTCAGCTATAAAGATGAAAATATTTTATTTGACTGTGGAGAAGGGATTCAACGGCAAATGCGCATGGCGGGAATTAAACCAGCTAAAGTGACCCGCTTATTGATTAGCCATTGGCATGGAGATCATGTTTTTGGTATTGCTGGACTAATGAGTGCCCTAGGGGCAGATCAATTTGCTAAAAAGCTACATATTTATGGACCTAAAGGAACTAAAAAATATCTGAAACACCTATTTCAGTCTTTTGCGGTAAAAGGAATCATTGATTATGATGTACAAGAAGTTTCCTCAGGAGTTTTCTTTGAAAATGAAGATTTCCAACTGGAAGCGCGACCATTAAAACATTCGGCGCTGTGTGTAGGATATAGTTTTATTGAAAAAGATCGCTTTAGAATTAAAACCGAACTAGCTAATCAACTAGGTTTGTCCGGACCAATTTTAGGAAAATTACAACAAGGCCAAGACGTAGTTGTAGCGGGCAAGAAAATTCGGGCGAAAGCAGTAACCTATGTCGTTAAAGGTAAAAAAATAAGTTATATCGCCGATACAGTACTTTGTGAAGGGGCAAATAAATTAGCTAAAGATGCTGATCTGTTAATTTCCGAAGGAACGCATTTGAGTGAAATTGAACAAAAAAGCGAGAAATACATGCATTTGACCATAAAAGAAGCGGCCTTAATTGCCTCCAGAAATAATGCTGCTAAATTAATTATAACTCACATTAGTCCACGGTATAAAAGCATTGCTGAAATTGCTGAAGAAGCTAGAATGTATTTTGACAATTCCATTATTGCCGAAGATTTCATGAAGATTAATGTTTGAAATTTAATTTTATTAAGGTTTAATTCAAAATGAACCAAAAAGCTAAAGGCACTAAAGGGGAAAGGGAATTAATTAAATTTTTTAATGAACAAGGGTGGTCCGCCATCCGGGCTGCTGGTTCAGGAAGTTCTCCTTATCCTGCTCCGGATATCTTAGCCGGAAATGCCATTAGAAGAGTAGCGATTGAATGTAAAGTTACTAAAGAGCAAAAAAAATATTTTTCTGAAGAAGAAATCAACCAGTTAAAAGTTTTCTCAGAACGCTTTGGTGCAGAAAGCTGGATCAGTGTGAAATTTCCCGGAGAGCCATGGTATTTCTTGATGCTGGAAGATTTAGAAAACACCGGTAAATGCTGGGCTGCTTCCGTAGACTTGGCTAAACGAAAAGGCTTAGTTATTGAAGAACTGATGCAGCGGGAAAAACTCTAAAGAAATTTTGCAAATTTCCGTAATACTTCAGTATTCTGAAGTGATTTAATCTATATTCTCGAGTACAG
>JBBSWB010000017.1:0-6108 GCA_038046465.1 Nanobdellota archaeon | reverse complement strand
AAACTCTTTCTTTGTTGGAACATATGTGCTCTAAGTTATGCAGTTATCTATATATAACATAGTAAATAAGTTTAAATATTCTCTTACCTTTTTTTTTAAAAATGTTGGATGATTTTGTAATTAAAGAAATCTTAAGAAAAGAACGGGAAAAGAAAAAACAATGGGAGCCTATCCCTTTACAGTTGCCCATCGATGAACCTCAGCTTCCCTTACCTTCTACAGAAAAAGATAATCCTGGTTACGAACCAGTAATCATCCCCTTGGGAGAAGACCAACCAGAATTAGGCACAATAATTATAAACTATTCTTAAATTATTAAATATTGGTTAAGGTATGCTCAATAGCCATGGAAATACTTCCTAAGTCTTTTTTTGCACGCGATACAGTTAAAGTAGCTAAAGATTTGTTAGGGAAAGTTATTTTTGTTAACGGCTATCAAGCGAGAATTGTGGAAACGGAAGCTTATGGGCGGGATCCTGCTTCGCACGCGTTTAAGAAAACGGAAAGAAGTTTTTTAATGTTTGAAACTTATGGGCACGTGTATGTTTATTTGATTTATGGCATGTATCATTGCCTTAATTTTACGACGGAGAAAGAAAAAGCAGGTGCAGTTTTGATTCGGGCAGTTGAGCCGTTAAATAAAATAGCCGAATTAAAACAAAAAAGAAAAACCGATAAAGTTGTTCAGATTTGCTCCGGACCGGGAAAGCTATGTCAAGCTTTAGGCATTGATAAAAATTTTAATGGTCTGCCGCTGGGAAAAGAAGTTAAAGTTTACGATGACGGTTATAAAGTTAACCGATGTGGTAAAAGTTCCCGCATCGGCATTAAAGATGCTGTGCATCTACAGTGGAGATTTTTTATCGAAGAGAACGAATTTGTAAGTAAGGTTAAACCTTTTAAAGATTAAATTCAACCCATCTAACATCTAATATCACTATGCGCCCATTTTACCAAAGAATAAAGCATAACGGATAAATCCACCATCCGCTTATTGAGCGCATAAGCTCTCTGTATGCCGCGATAAATAGTCGAAATATCTTCTTCAATCTGTTCCACTTCTTGTCGTTTATCTGAGGGAATTCTTAATTTAACTGTGCTGAAATCAGCTTTCTTTAATTCTTCTTCTAAAGTGAAGTGAAAAAGATAACCTTTAGCCATGCTTTCTCTTAATCCCCCCACATTACTAACATGCCCTTCATGGATAATATCGGTAAACTTAAAACAAAATTCTGGGTTGCGCAGAACAGTTTCAAACATTTTACTGATTTTTTCATTAGCAGCAATTTTCTCTTCCGTAGTTTTTAAACGAGGAATAGCATTTAATAGGTTGGTAAATGTTTCAATGAACTGGTTTTGTTCCAGAAATCGTTCTCTGCCATAAATTAAATTTTTAGAAAGGTATGCGGGCACACCAGTTAATATTTGAATGCTCCTTTGCAGGTTGGTCAATTCATATAACGGGTCGTTTTCTTTTAACAAAGTTTCAATTCTAAGCAAGGTTGGTTCAACTAATTGCAGAGAAGCTTCCATAGCCGCAAGATCTGATTCGGAAAGAGCGTGTTCTTCAAGAAATTCCTGCAGTTTTACCGCTGAAAAAGGAAAAGCAATCTTTTGTTTCATCTCCCGAATGAGATAAACGCTTTCAGTGTCAGCAGTTTTTTGGTTCAAGTCTGAAAGTTTATGAATATATAACATCTTCCAATCTCTTTTTTATTTAATAATCATCTAATCTTTAATTAACTTTTTGTTAATAATCTATTTTATCAGCCGGTCATCTTTACCACAAAAAGGGCAAAAGACGCGAAAACATATGTCTGCCCGCTGTACATTTATTTTAAATTTATATTTACAGCGAGAACAAAATACAACTTGAAGATCCAAATCCTCTTTTTTTTCCACTTGAATAGGTTTTGCTTTGATTTCTTCTTTTGCCTTAACTACATTTCGGATTGGTTCTCTCTTAAGCATAGGGATATTTCTATGCCCTTCAATACCGGTTTTTAATTTATCTGCAGCAACTTTTAATTTTTCACAGCACTCTTCACAGACCAGCCAGTTGCTTTCTTTGTCTTTAGGAAATAACTTTACTTTATTCAATGGACTAGAATTTCCGCATTTTTCACAGGTTCTTGAATTACGAATTTCCATGCTTTTCGCCCCTTTTATTATTAATTAACTATTTAATTTTGTTATTAATATTATTTGGTTTATTATTAATTTATTCTCTTTTTTAATTAATTAGTATTTAAACTCTTTATCTCAAGAGATGGTCATTTAAATAGTTTTCTTTAGTATAGTAGAGGTTTAGCAACCTTTTTAAAGAAAACATTTATTAGCTATTTTATGCGAGGGTGGGAGAGCGGTCAAAGAGCAGCGGGTTTGCTAACCGCATTCAGCGCTGCTTGACTTTATCCGCCACCTTGAGGAAGAAATTCTGCAGAAGGGTGGTCCCTTAGTGGGTTCGCGTGTTCGAATCACGTCCCTCGCATGTTTTTATTGAAATTTTAAAGCTTTTTTCTTATATTTGTTGTTATGCAAAATCGTTTTCCGTGCCTCTTTAAGTAATATTAATAAAGTAACAGAAATTCAATAATCATATGGAAAAACATTTAAAAAAAAGACCTCAAAAAAAGGTTTTTCCAAAAGAAGAAATTGATTCTCTTAGAAATCAAGCCATTGAAAAAATAAAATCAAAATTACTACCTGATAAAAAAATAATCAAAATAATTTTAATTGGTTCATCTGTAAAAAATTCATTTGGAGAATATGAACCGCCGGGATTTAGAAACAGTTTATTTTCTGATTTTGATTTCATTATTTTTGTTGAGAATGATTTTGAAATTCCAAAATGGCTTAATAGAGAACCAGATGGAAAACCTTTTCCAGATGATAGTATGAATTTAGCTTATCGAAATAATAAATTTATCAATAAAAAATATGATGTTGAGGTCTTTTTCATTAAAAAATCGAATATGCAAGATTCCAAAATTCAAGAATTAGGAGAACTTGCAGGAATTCCTATGACTTCTGATTCTAAACATAAACATTTAGTTGTTTATTCAAAAGATTGATGGGGCACTCCAAACGACTCAAGGGAGCGCTATGCTTTTGTTTCACTGCGTTACGCTCACCGTTGTATAACAAGGGGCCCTAACGTTATTTTCTCAAACAAACCCTAATTTCTTCGTAGCAATTACAAACATCGCATGGGACCAACATAAAGGGGAAACAGCTACTTGAATATTGTTGTTAAAAATTTGTTCGGGAATAAAGTGCGTATTTCTTATGGTTAAATCACTGAGAACTTTATGATAATATTCTGCTGCTTTTTTTCTATCGTTAAGATTATTGCTGCCGCTACTCTTTTCTAAACGCTCAAAAATTTTACAAATTTTTGGCGTGCCAGAAATATCTTTGTATTTCTGTGCATAATAAATAGTCATCCAGAAATTTAACAGAGGCCAATAGCCCGCTCCTTTTTTTCTGTGCATTTCATTTGAAGTATTATTTTTATACATCCAGCCATCGTAATTATCATGTTCATAACGATATAAGCCAAAAGTTTTTACCAGCTTTTTTTCAATAAGCTGTACTGTTTTTTTCATTCGTTTGCCGTCAGCTTTAATTATCCGTGACGGCCAGACTAATCCCAGCAGTGAAGCATCTACTCTTAGATCATTTATTTTTCCAGCAGAACGATAAAAATAGTTTTGATCTTTAAAATTATTTAATAAAACATTTTTCATTTCCTGGGCCGTTTTTAACCAGTTTGGATTTGGAATTAATTCGTTTGCGCAAAATAATCCTCGACTGCAGATGGCTAAAGAATAAGTAAAATTTTCTTCTAAATCCGGAAAACAAAGTCGTTCTTCCCATAAGTCCTGAGTAACGATTTTAAAATGATCTGTATCCCAGACTTTACACAACCCCTCTGCAGATTTTTTAATTAATTCTTCAAATTTGTCTCCGCTGCACTTTTTCTGCGTGTGTTTATAATAATTAAATAAAGCAATCAGAATGCTTCCGGTTTGATCCGGCTGAAAATGATGCCGAGCTTTCTTACCGTTAACAAAATATTTTTCATAAAATAAACCGGTCTGTTTCCAGCCTTCCGCTTTCATGCACCAACTAAAAAACTTTTCTTCAATATTTAATCCCAAGATATTAGCGGCCATACAGATATACAATGCATCTCTAGGCCAAACATACCGATAATTTTTTGCCTCTTTAGGAAAATAAGATTTACTAGAATTTGCGGCAACAATTGCTCCATTTGGCAAGGCGCAATCTGCAATTACTGTTTTACTGATCTTAAGCAGTTCGGATATTTGTGTTTTCATGACGGTATTTAAACTATTTTCGTTAGTTAGTTTAATGTATTTTATTTATTGATTACAAAGTTCAACAGTTTCATTAACCGCATCAATAACCATCTTTTTTTTAGCAGAAACCAAATCTTGTATCAAAGAATATGGGCTAGGGAGGGAGTGTTCCACAGGAAATTTTAAAATATATTTTTTAAAAGCATCGAGATTAAAATGGGCCATCCCCCCAATGTGCATTAAGCAATCAATGGGCTGATTGAACCAAGCTTTAGTTCTTTTTTCAACAATTTTATTAATAGCTTGAGCCATAAATTGGTTTCTTCCCTCAAACTCTTTTATTTTTTGTTCAGGGGTTGTTTCTTTTTGGGAAATTAGACTTAATGCAGTATACCGACGATATGTTTTTTCATTGTAAGTGATACCCTGATAATTTACAATAAGTTTATCTCTATCTTTAGGAAACGATAAAGAAGAAGCTATTTCTAATTCTGAAAAGAAAGGCCACTGGCCAGGATCAATATTTCCATCCACACAATAATAAATAGGAATCCGACAGTGCTCAGCTAATTGAGCATAACGATGAAATTCAAAATCTTTTAACCAGATTTGGCTTTTATCAAGCCACTGACAATAATTCAAAGGCTGTTCTAAAGTGATGATTCTGGGATCGTATTTGAAGATTTGTTTTTCTACAAAACCAACTAAATCTTTTTCATGATCTACTCCAATACAAACTAACAAATCAAGAGCCACAAAAGCCGTTGAATGGAATCTCTTTTTAAATTTTAGCTATAAATTTAGCATTCTAACCCGAGCATTAATAAGAAAATAATTTTTAAATGTGGCACAGAAAGAAGAAACTTATAAAAACATATATAAAGCTCAATTTCTTTGTTAAAAATTATGAATTGTTCCTGGGAAATCACTCAAGAAGCTAAAACTCTTCCTAATCTTAATAGGCCGATTTTTATTGAAGGCTTACCCGGGATAGGCAATGTGGGAAAAGTTGCCGTTGATTTTCTGGTCGAAGAATTAAAAGCAAAAAGATTATATTCTTTTTTTTCTTATAAATTCCCTCATTCCGTATTTGTCAATGAGAATAATCTAATCGAAATGCCTAAAATAGAGATTTATTATAAAAAATTTGGTGGAAAAAGCAAAAAAAGAGATCTTCTTTTACTTACGGGAGATATTCAACCCATTGATGAAGAAAGCTGTTATTCTTTTTGCGATGAAGTCTTGAAAATAGTAAAAAAATATAATTGTACAGAAATGATCACCACCGGGGGAATCGGATTACAAAGTCTGCCGGAAAAACCAAAAGTATTCTGCACCAGCAATAATCCGCAATTGTTTAAGGAATATGTTAAGAAAGGGATGCTAGTAGAAAAAAATATCTTTAATGTAGTTGGACCAATTATCGGTGTTTCTGGAATTTTGCTGGGGTTAGGAAAAAAGAAAAAAGTAAAAGGCGTAGCTTTATTGGCAGAAACGTTTGGAAATCCGCTTTATTTAGGTATAAAAGGAGCCAAAGAAATTTTAAAAGTAATTGAAAAGAAATTTCATTTTGGCCTAAACTTAAATAAAATCAGTAAAGATATTCTGGAAGCTGAGAACGAGCTGATGAAAAAAACTACTGAATGGATTTCTCGGGAAGCATCTCCGCAGGCCGGCACTAAAGGCAAGGAAGATGACGTTCATTATATTGGGTAAAATATTATTTATTCCGGCACAATTCGAAAAGTGAGTGATTTTGCTCGTTTTTGTAATTAGCTTTGGC
>JBBSWB010000016.1:0-10312 GCA_038046465.1 Nanobdellota archaeon | reverse complement strand
GTATCTATTAATTCCATAATGTTTTTAACTAAATTAAAAATATTAAATTTATGAAAGCTCTTATTTCTGCTGCTGGTAAAGGGACTAGATTGGGAGAACTTACTAAAAACACAAACAAATGCCTTCTTCAGATTGGAGGTAAGCCTTTATTACGACACACTGTTGAAACCCTCAAAAAACAAGGTATTAATGAAATTTATGTGATTACAGGTTATTATGGTGAAAAGATTAAAGAAGAATTAGGCGATTTGGTCCATTATGTTTATAACCCGAACTATGCAGAAACTAATATTCTTGGTTCTATTATTCTTGCTAAAGAACATTTGATAGATTCAGAATTTTTATTTATTACGGGTGATTCATTGGTTCATCCGGATATTTTAAAAAAAATTTTAGATGCAGAGGGAGATATTGCTGTTTTAATTGAATTAAAGCAGTGCGATGACGAGGATATGAAAGTAATTATTGATGAACATAAAATAACTCAAATGAGTAAAAACATACCTTGCAATTTAGCTAATGGAGAATATACTGGAATAACTTTATTTTCAAAAAAATCTTCAAAAACTTTATTTACTGAAATAGAAGACTCATTACAAATTAAAAACAGCCAATATCTTGCAGAAATTCTTTTGTTAATGCAACAAAAAGGGCATCATCTCAACCCTATTTATTCTGAAAATATCCCTCGGATAGAGATAGATTATCCCGAAGATTTAAAAAAAGCTCAACAAATCTATGAAAAAATAAAACAACCTTAATTAAAAATAATAAAAATTAATTTCGGAAAGTTCTACTTAACTTTTACAGAAATTCCCAAATGTTCGCATAATTGACCAATACTAATTACTTTGATATTATGCTTATCTGCGAGACGGCGAATGTACTTCGGTTTAGCCATAGTTCCATCAGGATTTAAAATTTCCATATCTACCGCTACCGGAGGAGAAATATTAGCTAATTCCATTAACCCAACTCCCGATTCAGTATGTCCTTGTCTTGCATATAAACCACCTGGGTTGGCTACTATTGGAACAACGTGACCTGGCCTAACTAAATCCTGTGAGGTTGAAGACCTAACTACTCCCTTCAGATCATTTTCACTAGAATATCTTAAAGCTGGTTTACATTCATACGGAACAAATCGCCCCCCCAAAATATTTGCTGTTTGCGCTCTTTCAGCTGCAGAACAACCAGATTTGCCATATCTTGTATCCGCAGTTAAACGAAAATTAGTTCTACTGCTTTCTTCATTAAAAGAAGAAGGTATTTGTGGCGGTAAATTATATGTGTTAGCTATGTTTTCAGTAATAAAAGTAGCAATAAATGCTCCTCTTGCGTATTTTGTCATAAAATTAATCATATCTGGAGTTACCTTTGCTGCCGCTGCAATAAAATCTCCTTCCCCCTCTCTACTCGGATGATCTAAAATTACCACAAAACGTCCTGCACTTACGTCTTTAATAGCTTCCTCAAGAGAATCTAATCGAATACCATAATCAATCATTTTAACTACCCCCATTTAAATAATAGACTTATTCTTTTTTTATTAAGAAAAATAAAGATATATAAATGTTATGCACGAAAATAGTTTTTGATAACCAACATAAAAACTATTTATATTAAATTATTTAAACGACCCCATTACAAATCCCCAGCCCCACACCATTGCGCCTACAACAACCAATGGAAAAGATAAAATAAATTCTGGAAGCATAAATCTATTCCATCGAACCATCCTAAAAGAAATTCTGGCTAACTTTACAAAAGGCACTATTAAAGCTAGAATTGAATATTTAGCCAAAAATGATCCGGGCAATTTTATTTTCTTTCTTAATCTCGCTGAATGTTGACCAAAATTATAATGATGCTTCACAAATTTACTGAAACTCTCCCGGTTGTGGTGGGCAATCTTTAGGTTTGGATCAAATAATAACTTGAATTCTTTTGCGGCTTTATAATTAAACAACGTATCTTCTCCGGCCAATAAATCGGGAGGAAAACCGCCAATTTTATCAAAAACTTCTTTCTTGCAAAAAAGATTACAAGTGGGCATAAACTGTACTTCTCGTTTGGGCATTCCTATTAGAAATTCGTTAAACGTAAGAATGAAATCAGCTATACTTATTATTGATTGAGGATTAGCATTCTTTACTGATCCCCCTACAATGCTGTATCCCTCGTTAATGCTGGTTAATGCATCATTAATCCAGTTTGGGTGAGCAACACAATCAGAGTCAATAAAAGCGATAATCTTTCCCCGCGCTTTTTCTATGCCAATATTTCTTCCCCCGCCCGGATAGGTTTGTCCTTGAAGGCGAATAAGCTTAACACCCGGAAATTTTTTCGCAACAATTTGGGGAGTATCATCTTTAGAACTGTCTACAACAATAATTTCGTAAGAAACTTTGGTTTTTTGCGCCACCAGAGCATTTAAACATTTTTCAATATACTTTTGAGAATTGTAAGAAGGAATCACTACGCTTACTAAAACTTTGCTTACTAAAAGTTTACTTGCTAAAGGTTTACTTACTAGGGATTTTTTATTTTTCATTTTTTCTTTTCTCCCCAAAATACCCGACCTGTTGTAGCACAAAACTCGCCCCCAAAAAAGAAAGAATTAAAGGTAACCGCCAATTAAACATATTCTCAGCTAAAATGTTTTTTGCTGACCACAATCTTAATTTAATAAAACTGTTTACCTCGCCTACTTTCTGTTTAAATTGGTAGTTTGCTTTTCCTCTTCTTAACTGCCAATTTACAAAAGAAGAAAAAGTGGTTCTAGCTTCGTGGAAAGCATATGCCTGCGGAACATATTTTACTGGTATGCCTGCTTGTTCCATCCTAAAAGAAAATTCTGCATCCTCAGCACCGGATTTCATTGATTCATCAAAAAACCCCACTTTTTCAAAAATGTCTTTACGCATAGCACAATTTCCAACCGCTAAATGATTAGTAAGACTATCTTCAGAAACTTTCCAAACTTTATCAAAGCCTAAACTTCCCCCACCGGGAAAGCCTAATGCCGCAATGCAATCTCCAACTAAATTAGATGCAGGAACTTTAGTTCCGCTGGTTGTTACTAAGATTTTTTCATCTTCAAGAAGAGGTTTGATTAAAGAAGTAAACCAATTCGGGTGCACCCAACAGTCATCATCAATGAAAATTATTACTTCGCCTTGGGCATGTTTTATCCCTTGGTTCCTATTGAAAGGAATTCCCCTTCGTTCAGGAATATTAACGTAGCGCACCTTTAACGGCAATTCAGGTAAACGTGCAGGTTCATTAGATTCGTGGATTAGCACTATTTCCGTGTCACTTTCTTTGCTTGAGCTTGCATCACTGCCATTTAATTGCGGTTTTAAAGAAGCAATCAGTCGGGTTAGTTTTTCTTCTCTAATTTTATCAAAAATGATTACAATAGATGATTTAATTTCTGTTTTGCTCATCTTCTTCCTATCCCGTAATATTCAAGCCCTTCTTCTTTAACGATTTCTGGCTCGTAAATATTTCTTCCATCAAAAATTTTATTATCAATCATCCTGTTTTTTAATTCTTTTAGATTTAAACTCCGAAATTCATCCCATTCCGTAAGAATAATTAACGCACTGCTGCCATTAGCAACTTCTTCCGGCGAGGTGCAATAACTAATTCGTTCGCCGAAGATCTTTTTAGCTTCGTTTGCCGCTTTAGGATCAAAAGCTTGAATTTTTGCGCCTCGTTTTAAGAGTTCATTAATAATATAAATCGCGGGGGCTTCCCGCATGTCGTCAGTTTTTGGTTTAAAGGCCAATCCTAAAATACCAAAAGTCTTTCCAGTTAAACTGCTTTCCTTCAGATTGCCGTTACCATTATGATTATAATTATTATTCAAATTACTAAAAACAGTTTCAATTTTATCTATAATTACATGTTTCTGTCGTTCATTTACTGAAATTACTTCCTCAAATAGTTTTGCTGGATAATTGTGCTGTTTAGCAGTATGAACAATCGCTTTAACGTCTTTGGGAAAGCAACTGCCACCATATCCAACGCCAGGATTTAAAAATCGGGGGGAGATTCGGTAGTCCATACCTAAAGCCATCGCCACTATTTTTACATCCGCACCAACTTTATCACAGATATTGGCAATTTCATTGATGAACGAAATTTTTGTAGCTAAAAAAGTATTATTAGCATATTTGATCAATTCTGCGGTTTCCCAATCAGTTTCGACTAACGGTAAGTAAGTTCTTAATCTACCTGAATAAACTTTTTTTATAATTTGAACTGCCTTTTCTGAGTTTGTCCCAACTACAATTTTATCGGGGTAATTAAACGCCCTAACCGCTGTTCCTTCTCGTAAAAATTCGGGATTAGATACTACTTCTACTTCCGAACTAGGATTAATTAATTTGATTAGTGCGTCACACTTCTTAGCTGTTCCCGGAGGCACCGTGCTTTTATTGACTAATAAAACATAATGATCAGCAAATTTTCCTACTGTTTCCGCAACTGCATATACATATTGTAAATCAGCAGAACCATCTGCTAAACTAGGAGTTCCAACGCAATTAAAAATAACTTCAGCAAAAGTTACTGCTTCCTGAGCGTCGGTAGTAAAATTTAATCTGCCTTTCTCTTTATTTCTAAAAACTAGTTCAGGTAAATCTGGTTCATAAAAAGGAATCTTGCCTTCGGTCAACGACAAAATTCTATTTGCATCTATATCTACACATAAAACGTTATGGCCTAAATTAGCTAAACAAGCACCAGTGACTAAACCCACATATCCAGTTCCAAAAATGCTAATTTTCATGTTAATTATCTTTTTGTTAATTTTAGCTTGTTACTTTTAGTTTGTTAAGTTTGTTAATTTTAGTTAATTGTTTCCTGCAAATTGCTTTTCCGCTTCAGTTAAAGCTTCAAAACTTCCAATATCATACCAGTAATCGTCAAACACAAATCCGTGCACCTCTGTTTTTTGCGCTAAGTGTTTAACCAAATTGCCTGGTGCATCGGCATTTCCCGTTTCAACTAATTCTTGAACTTGAGCTAAATTAGATTTACTAAAAATATAACAGGCCGTTGCCGCTAAACTGCTTTTTGGCTCTGCTGGTTTTTCTTCGAAGTCTATTACTCTGCTTCCGTTTAAAATACCTACCCCATATCTTTTTCTTACTTTTTCAATACTGCCTAAATCCCGAAAGGCAACGACTGAAGTTAAATTCTTCTCTTGAAAAAAATGGATAAATTTTTGCAAAGAAAAACCAAATAAATTATCGCCGGCAATGACTAATAAATCTTCAGTAATTTTTTCTTGCTGTAAAGTAAAATAAATATCTCCAATAGATCCTAAGCGATCTTCGTTGCTAGAGGTCCCATCATTAATAATTTTTATTTGTTTAGTGCTAAGGGCAGTTTTGGCCCAGGTTTTAAAATGAGGGTAAAACCGATTATTGGTAACTACATAAATAACATCTATTTCTTTGATAGCATTAATTTTTTGAAGAATATGGTCTATAATCGGTTTACCGCCAACATTCAGTAAAGGTTTAGGCTGATTTTCTGTAAGCGGATATAATCGCGTAGCATATCCGGCAGCTAAAATTAAAGCTTTCATAGCTAAAAATAAAAGAAAACCATTTAAATTAGTTATGGAAGACTAATTTTATCTATTAAATAATTTTAATTTTTGATTAATTTTAAAAAATCTTTTGTAGTAGAATAAAATAAAAAGTTGGACAGCTTACTGTCTATCCTGCGCAAATGTCACGCCATTTGGAGGCGAACCCTCGCTTTGCTCGGGGAAATGCTTAAATTAGAATAAAAAAGAGTTGGACAGCTTACTGGTTTTCCCGCGTAGTGCAGTACAGACCAATACGGAAGCGCGCTTAACTTCTGAGATCGAAACGGGATCAGGTGGAACCACGCCCCTGTGGCCGTCCAAAGACTTTAATTACAGCGCTGATTTATAAAGGTTTCTCATAAAAATTTCAAAAATTCCTCTTTAATTTAATAAAAAATAATTATGATTTTAATTTCATAACCATTTAAAAACAATAAACTAAATGATGATAAGATGGTAAACATACCGACAAATATTATTGATACTGCGATTATTGTTGCCGGCGGCTTAGGTACAAGATTAAAGCCGTTAACCGAACATACTCCGAAACCACTTTTACCAATCCATGGAAAACCCTTGGTGGAACATACGATTCTGAATTTTAAGAAGCAAGGAGTAAGTAATATTATCTTATCTATTGGCTATAAAGCAGAACAAATCCGGAACTATTTTGGCAATGGTGAAAAATTAGGAATCAAAATCAAATATGCAATTGAACCAGAGCCCCTAGGCACAGGCGGAGCAATTAAGTTAGCTGCTAAAGGCCTCACCAAACCGTTTTTTCTGGCTTGGGGAGATAATTTAATGGATCTTGATTATCACAAAATGGCCGAAGAATATAACCAAAACAATACGCCTATGATTATGGCCCTAACTCGACGAGAAGACACAGAAAATTTTGGTGTGGCTGAATTAAAAAATAATAAAATAATTTCTTTTGTAGAAAAACCAGCTAGAGATAGTGCGCCTTCTAATTTAATCAATGCAGGAGCATTTATTATAGAACCAAAATGTTTAGAAATTCTTCCAGAAGGAAAATCGTCTATTGAAAAAGATTGCTTTGAAAAAATTGCTCCAAACGGAGATATTTCTGCATTTATTCATGACGGGCAATGGTTTCCTACCGATCGCTTAGAATTGTATGATTTTGCTAATGCTAATTTTAAACCAGAAATTAATTTTAAAGAAAAAAAAGTTATTATCGCTGATGTTGATGACACTATTTGTGAAAGCTGCCAACAGATTTCAACAGAAATGGCTGAACAAATTTCTAAAATGATTCAACAGGGATTTGAATTTGCTTTCATTAGTGGAACCAAACAGGAAGATTTAATGAAAATGATTTCTTCCCGGCTTAAAGAAAAACACCATATTTTAGCAACAACTGGAACGAATTACGCGGTTATGGAAAAAGATTTTCCCCGAAATATTTACAATTTTTTGTTTACTGATGAAGAAAAAAAAGAGATTATTAATGCAATTGAAAATTTAACCCGCGAATTTAACATAATTTCTTTGACCACAAAAGAGGATCAAATTCAAGATAGGGATTCTCAAATAACCCTTTCCGCTATTGGAAGGCATGCACCTGCCGAATTAAAAGCTACTTTTGATTGTGATGGTAAAAAAAGAAAAATCTGGATTGCTTACTTAGAGAAACTGTTAGGATCCACCAAATATGATTTTAAAATTGGCGGAACTACTTCCATCGATGTTACCAGAAAAGGTTTAGATAAAGAATGGGGCATCAAGAAATTTGTAGAGCAGAATAATTTTTTGCTGAATGAAGTAATTTTCTTTGGTGATAAAATCTGTCCGGGAGGAAATGATTTTCCTGCGACTAAGATTGTAGATTGCATTGCCGTAAGGAATCCTAACGACACCTTAAATAAATTAGCAGAAATAGAACTGTTTAACCAAATCCTTTTAGATCATAGGCCCTGGGGAGAATTTGCGCAATTTACTTTAAATAAATTGTCTACCGTTAAAATAATTACAGTAATGACAGGAAAAAGATTATCTTTGCAGTCGCATAAACACCGGGAAGAATTATGGGTTGCCTTGGATGACGACATCATTGCAGAAATAGGTAACTCGGTAAAAATATTAAAAGCTGGAGAAAAAGTTTACATTCCCAAAGAAACCAAGCACAGACTAACATCTAAAAATGGGGGCAGGGTATTAGAGATCTCTTTTGGTTGTTTTGATGAAGAAGATATTGTAAGATACGAAGATAATTTTGGAAGAAAATAGTTTATTAAAAAATAATAATTAAAAAAATTAAATTTATGCTGCAATTTCTTTTACAGTTATTTTAAATTTCAGCACTTTTCCAGCTAAGGGATGATTTAAATCAAGAGTTACCTTTTCTTTGGTTACCGCTACAATCCGCGCAGGCAATTGCTGTCCGTTAGGCAAGCCTATCAATAAGATCATTCCTGCTTTAGGCTCCTGGTCTTTAGGAAGCTGATCTCGAGGAACATCCTTTTTTAATTCTGGCTTTGCAGAACCATAAGCTTCTTCTGGCTGTAAGGTTATCTCTTTTTCCTCGTCTAATTTCATGCCTAATACAGCATCATCAAACCCTTTGATAACTTGTCCAGAACCGGCTTCAAATTCTAAAAGTTTGCCATGCTTTTCAGAAGCATCAAAAACAGTTCCATCTTCTAATGTACCGACGTAATCTACTTTTATTTTACTTCCTTTCTTTATCACTTTTTCTTTCTTTACTGACATTCTGCATCAACTCCGTAAATTGTTGTTATAAAATAGGCATAGGGCCTGTTTCAACCTGCGGTTTAATCCAGGGGTTATTTAATTGTTTTGGTATTTTAGTTGAGAACACTAGTTATGTATATTAATCTCCTTAACTAAAGTCAGCAAAATGCGGGAAAATGCCTACCACCTATTAAAGAACGACTTGAATTTAGGCGGTTCTTCCCAGATAATTTGTTTTTGCTTAGTTTGTCTCTTATTATTTCAATAGATATTTTTTGGGATAATTTCTCTTTTTGATAATATTAAGTTTGAATTTCTTCAGTAGGGTCTTTATACCATTCTTCCGCAACAATCAATTTAACATTATTAACATTGCCATTAATTCCAAAGCCGCATTTCTTAGCTAATTCCCGAAGATAATCATTAAAATACCGCGTTAAATCAATATTTGTAGCGTAATAAATCCTAAATTTTAAAATCTTATTATTCTCGTCTACTGCAATCAAAAGCCGGGCTAAAATGGTTCCGGCAACATCTTTTGCCCAGAGAACCCTTTTATTAATTTCAGTGGCATTAACAACAGCACTCCAGTTGTTTGCTCCATCGGTAGCTAAACAAGAGCCAGCTACATAATTGCCCATCTGTAATATCTCCAGAGGATTAAATTCCGGCTGAATGGTTATTTTCTGTCCGGATTTTTCTGCTGCCAATTCCTGCCCTTTTAATGATTTTAAAGAGTTCATCTGCGTCTTTAAATCTAGAACCAATGTTTCATCATATTTTGTTTTCTCTTTTGAAATAGTCTTATAAATTGCTTCAAGATTCTCTAAATTTAATTCTTTGATACTTAAACCTAATTTAGCAATAATCTCTTGCGATTGCTGAAGATGATGCTTGATTCTTTCTTCTACATTCATCTTTTGGACATCTTCAGAAGCGAGTTTATACTCTTTTCTGAAATCTTTATACCACCATTGATTATTTAAATGCTTTTTACACCAAGCTTGATTCTCAGGAAGATTCCCGGGGTAACTTTCAAGGAGATTTTTAGTTAAAGGATAAGTCCTGCCAGACAGATAGTTTTGGATTAATGTAAAACAAAGCTGGTGCTCCGTTATTTTAGACTGTTCTAATTTCTTTAAAAGAATCAAAGAGTTATAAAAACTATCATTGGTTAATGTTTCCTGAATATTAATTACTTTAATCTTAAATATTTTTTCCAAATTATTTTCTAATCTCTCTGAAGTCGTGTTGGCATACAGGTTTAATACTGGCTCAAAAAAAGTTTCGCTAATTCCTTTCAAGCTTGCTTTTAATTTTAGCCGTTCCATTTCATTTAATTGTTCAAGGCTGCTTTTGTTGGCAATCATTTTCAGAATCTTGCTTTCTTCTTTTTGTAATTTTGAAATTGATTCTTTTAGTTTTTTAATTTTGATCTCCGGATTCTGAGCATATTTTAGATAAACATAAACTAAATCGATAAATGAATATTGGCTAATATCTTCGAAACCTTCTGTCGCTTGTAACGATTTTAGAAAATTTAGTTTTACTCCCTGAAAAGTTAAGATGCTTAGGTCAAGGTATCCTAAAAGCATACTCCTAACTCTCACAGGTAAATCTTTAATAGGCCAAATAATCACAGTTAAAGTAGTAAACTTTTTTTCCCGTAAAGTTACCGGCGAGACTATTTTTAAAAATAAGTTTAATTCTTGTTTGAAATTTATTTCTAAAGTCTCTAATAGGCGGTATTTACTTAGAATGTCTAAGGCCTGTTTTGGTCTTGCTTGTATTAAGTATAACAAGAAAGGTTTTGTTTTTGATTTAAGGTTAGAAAAGACGTCAACCATTCTGCGAGTGTTGTGAATTGATTTTCCAACGTAGCAGAAAAAAATGACAAAATCATCCCAATTTATTTCATTGATCAAATCTTTAACTGCCGGAAGACCAAATTGAAAAAGATACCATGAATTCTCTCGAGCAGCTTGC
>JBBSWB010000015.1:0-37312 GCA_038046465.1 Nanobdellota archaeon | reverse complement strand
TTTCTGTACTCGAGAATATAGATTAAATCACTTCAGAATACTGAAGTATTACGGATTTGTGTTGCGGATATGCCTTCTTTACACACTTTCTTTACTCTGACTTCACGTGCTTTATATAGTTTCCCATATCTAGATTATAATATAAACACACCTCTTCATAAAACATCTAAAAAACCAAAACCTTCTTCCGGGCGTGCTGCCCGGTTTTTATTTATTTTTTATAACTTTCTATGCAGGACATTCTCCTCGGTAATATGCCCATTCTTCGCATTCAACCCCGCCAGGTAAAGTGCAATAACCTAATTGACTGCCCCCCATTGCAGTTCTGATTTCTAATACTCCACCTTGCTCTTCGCAATAAACAGAAGCGGGATTGGCTATCCATGCTTGTTCTCCAGTTTTTTCTTCAACTGCCTGTTTTGCACAGCCAGTAATAAATAATGCAAAAATGATTAACACTAATACATATGTTGAGAGTTTCATAATTTCATCTTCTTTTTATGATGCATACTGTATTTATTATAGTCAATTTTATTTAATAAGTTTGTTATTTTTCCAATTACTATTAGGTTTATTTTTTGTAATGCTTCTAGATTATGGGCATTTCGATACTACCTTATCATAAACTTTTGAGTACTGTCCAGGAACTGGCGGCCATTTCTGCCCTACGACAAATCTTGTGAAGAATATTTTTGAAGCGCCGGAGTTTAATGCTCCTGTAAAAGAGCGTTCCACTTTAGATTCTGACTCGTACTCGGCTTCTGTCACCCATAACGGCTTGCTTATTCCTTTTTCTTGCAATAGTTTTTTGAAATCTTTTACATTCAGGGTGCTCAGGTCTCCGAAGTTTATGAAGTGTATATTCGCAATGTCAAAATAGTCAGCTCCTCCCAGCTCGAAGATTTTTCTCCAGTAAGTAAGCATGTTAGTGTCGATTCCTGCTGCTCCGCCTTGGACTATCTTACAGTCTGGGCATGCTGATTTTATTGCTTCCTTGCTCGCTTTTAATATTTGTACATATTCTTCCTGAGTTCCCTTGTAGAACGTTAAGTAACTATCTTTCATTTCAGGCTCGTTCAAGATTTCCCAATACTTGATAGGCAGTTTCAATCCCGGTATGTCTTCCACGCCATCGCCGCCGTATCCTTCGACTAGCTTCGTGAGGAAAGTTTTATAGCCTTCCATGCTACAGGGCACGCATCTCAACTTTGGCATCCCGTCTCCTTTACCTCTCGGATAGAATTGGTCCTCAGTTGTTACTTCGCATTCTTTGCTATGACATACTGCTTGGTCCCAGTCGGCGTAAGGCCAAATCGTTCCTAAAATGGCCACATTATTCTCTTGTCCCGCTCGTACATAGTCATCTGCCATGGTGAATTCAAAAGTTCCTTTTTGCGGCTCGAGATAACCCCAGGCAAACGGACCCGGATGCGGTCGGGCCCAAGCTCCGCCGATTTGAGCAATCAGAGAAATTTCATCAGGAGCACCGATAACGAAACCGAAACAGTTGTTTTCGATTTCGGGAGGGATTTGTAATTTTTGGGTGGGAGTGGGATTAGGAGAGGCAATAATTTTTTCTGGAGCTTGAATTGGACATTCTTGACGATAATAAGCCCATTCTTCGCATTCAGTGCCGTCATTAAATTTACAATAACCTGTTTGCGAGCCATCCGCGGTCGTTCTGATTTCTAAATTCCCGCCTTGCTCTTGACAATAAACAGAAGCAGGATTAGCCAGTTGTGCTTTTTGCAGCGGTGCCGATTTGAAGACACAACCTACTACTAAAACGAATAGTAATAAAATAAAGATTATTTTTTTCATCTTGAGTTATCCTTTCTTTTTATAACTATTTTATTGTTCTTGATATTATCGCTAATCGGCTTTTTTCTCCAGATAAATTCTACAAAGAAATAAATGATTGCTCCAATAGGAATTGGAAGACAGATTAAAAAAACTATCAAGAACCACACTATTTTGTTTAAGTGTCTAAACTCCTTTTTGACCAGACAATTAATGGACATCCAAATCCAAAGAATGGGCATGATCACCATCACAACGAAGATCAAAATCATCCTCCCTAAATCAAAACGAAGCATATTTTTTACAGTGTAAATCGTGTTTTGTATTGCTGACATGGCGGCCTCAGACATTAAGTTGGGATAAACTCCTGAAGTAGAGTAAAATGAATCTATCATAGTCTTAACCGCGTTATAATAATCTCCAGCCCGGGCTTGTTCTTGGACCAGATCCATCTCTTTTTTGGTTTGGTTAATCTGCAGAAGCACTTCGGTGGGAGTGGGATTTTTCTGTTGTTCTCCATTTATAGTAATAGTCCCATGGAGAATCATGCTTCGAGAAGAATAAGGGCTTTCAACATATTCTTGTATTTTTGGCATCAGCAATGAGAAAGAGCTGGAAGCGAATTGCAGTTGTTCAGCAATGACTTTCTGCACTTCCGCACGAACTGCGGGATAATTATTATGAAGATAAGCTTCTAAGGCTCGTTGAACGGTTACTACCACACTGGTTCGCGGCTTCTCCACCACTGTAAATAGTTGTTGTCCCATCCCCTGATTATATTTTTCCAGGAAAGATAATTGATCATTAATCTCATAGAGGGAAGTCAACTGATAAATATCTAGGAAAAAATGATCCGCGGAGAGGTCGTTCCAGGTCTCTTTTCCTCTTATTAATAATCCTCCTATCAAAGAAGAGCTTACACTTATGCCTTGGGCTTCCGCGCCTTCCAAAAGAGACTTCCATTGATAATTATCTGTTAGACCATCTTCTTTAGCCAAAATAAATAAACCCGGTTCGGTTCGGGCAAACTCTTCTAATATAGTTCCCCAAGTGGGGTCGAGAGGAATCCAACCATAAGGAGGAAGATAAACTTCTGGAAAACCATGGCCATTCGCTTTTCCCTCCATCACATATAACATCACAGAACGTGCCGGGATTCCAGATGCGCGGGCTAAAGCAACGAATAATTTAGTGTAATCATCACAGGTACCCTTTTTAGTTCGCAGAGTGAGCAGAGCCCCTGTTTCTAAATTTTCTCTCTCCGCTTTTTCATAATCATAAATAATGTTACGAGTAATCCAGTTGTAAATCTTATAGGCTTTCCAGAAGGGATTTTTTTCTTCACCCACAATTTTTCGGGCTAATTCTTTAATTTGAGAATCTTCCACTTCTATCCCTGCCGCTGCCTGAGTAAACTTTTCCAGGAAAGCTGCATCATAATCTCCGCTTATTTTATTGACATCAAGATGGGAAAAATAATCTGCCCCCCACAGCATCCCCGTATAAGTCAGATTAATATCGAGGGTTTCTCCCGGTTTTAATTCTTTAATTTTAAATTTGATGAAATCATTTTCGCCTTTGATAATTTCGTAAGGAACCGGAGAAGAAATATTGTAAACGAAAAAGAAGATATTGGGAGGAAAACTTTTGAAGGAAAGAATACTGACGGCAACATCTTTCTTGGAAACCGATTCGAGATTGGTTATTTGTAAGTGATTTATGACAGCCACAGGATTGCCAGCGATCAGCTCAAAAGGAACTTCCTTCTCTCCGGGCCGGGCCGGCTCTACACCGCTCACGCTAAATTCTAAATCTTTGCTTAAGCACACTGCGGTTTTACTGCAGATTCCAGAGTTTCCTCCTTTGAGAAGGAGAGTCGCTTTTCCTCGCAGAGGAATATTGGGAGTAAAAGAAAAAGTAGAATCTTTTACTTCAATTAGCCCTTTAAGGGGATTATTTTCTTCATCCAGCAGTTGGAAATTATCTTTGTTGAGAACTTGAGGGTCTAAGATTTTATTCGTGAAAAACTGGTAAGTCGGTCGGGCCGATTTTTTCAAACAGATAAAGTAATCTAACTTAATCGCTTCTGCGGCCATTTTGGTCTGCATTGAACTGCTGCCCGATCCTAAAAAATTAGAAGAGATTAAACAAGGATCTCCTTCAAAATAAATTTCCAAAGGGTCTTTATCTATCGCCGGCAACAAGATTTCCGGATCAGCCGGAACAGGATAATTTTCGACAGTTTTCACAAAGCTAGGTTCGCTAATTTCATAGCCATTGTCCAGGAGGGTGATAGTTAAATTGGCGGCCAAAACTTCGCCTTTATGGATATAACCTTTAATCTTTATTTTTCCCTGCAGTTCAGAATCGTGGTTGAAACCTTGGAATAAAAAATTATAATCACCATCGGCATAACCCACCAGCTGGATTTGATAGACTCCATTATAGATGCTCGGAATGATAATATATTCCGCGTCGCCCGCTTTTTGCAGAGGAGAACAAATGGCCGCATCGTCACACAACAATCTTTTGGTCTCGGGATCAACACCATAAGTATGATTGAACGGGTCAGTAATAGTCATATAGACTGGACTGTGCTTGCCGAAACCGGCCGGACCGCCGCCTTTCATGTTTCTGAGGAAAGCTTCTTTGACGGGCCCGCCATTTTTCATCATTTTTAAAAAAGCCGCTGTATTGTATGCGCCATACTCGGGCCGAGGATGTTCCTGCATAAATTTTGCCGTATTTTCAATTTGCTGATCACTAAAATATCTCAGCATCTCCCATCTGGGCTCTTGTAATTGGCCCTCACCAAAAACAGCACTAGCAACACCTTGATCGGTAAAAATTCTGTCAAATTGTGCTGTTCTCTTCCTCATTTCTATTTCGGCTCTAATTTCATAATCCGAAATAATCTTGTCCATGGTCTTTCTTTGATTGGCTTCAAATTCAGCTCTATCCCTGGCGCCTTCGATGCTGTCGGCCATCATACTAAAGATAATACCGCCAAAAGGCAGAAAATTGTTATAGAAACGGAAAGCTTTTTCACTATAGGCTTGGTCTTTTTCTGCATTATTCGGGTCTGCATTATAGGCTTTAGCAGCATCCAGCCAAGCCATCCCATCAAGGGTTGTAGTATAAATGTCAATGGCTCCAAATATGCCTTTAGCAAATTTCCAAAAGGATTTAGCAACTTTTAACGGGTCTAAAGCTCCTACTTTATCTGCCGTGTCCGCTACCTCTTTTCCAATTTCACCCGCGGCTTCGAGAGTTCCATAATCCTTAGCCCGTTGGGTAATTTTGTTCCAGTCATCCAGAGTCAAGATATTCTTCAGAGCACTTTTATAATATTCTTTTTGCAGGTCGGTTAAAGTTTCCATCGCATCAATGGTCTTCTCAATGATTTGGGGATCAACTTTCTCTGCGGAGGCAGCATTTACAATGGGGAGGGAGATACTAAAGTGTAATAACAGAAACAAGACGAATAAAATAGAAAATAGACTCTTTCCTTTTTTAAGCGCTTTTATCATCTTTAACTCTCTTTTTTAATTACAACTAGTAGAGATATTAAATAGATTATATAAATTCTTCTTAGAAGAAAAATAACTTCGCACGGGTTTTAATAAAATTATTTTTCTCCTCTTCTACCTATTTAATCAATACCTCTTCCAAACCGTAGCATAATTAGTTATCTCAATATGTGAAGGGGTAAGCACCCAATCATTATCCTTAAATCTCCAATACATCAAAATTTCATCTTTTTCAATGATTGCCGTTCTTTCACTGGTAAGAGTTTTAATCTTTCCCTCTTCTAAAGAATTTAATCTGTTCCACGTTTGACAACTGACCACTTCTCCTTGTGAATTGGTATTATAAGCAATGATTCCCTGATTTTTGGGATTAAAACTCAAATCAGAAACTGAACCTATTCTCCCCAATTTCTCTTTTGTTTTTTCTTTAACACCATATATGAAAGTTCCCTCGGCATTGGAATACAACAGATGAGAATCTCCCACCCACACTACGCTGGAGACAGAATTTATATCATCAATTTTTGCTTTTTGGGAAAGATCGAAGATTCGTAACACGTTGCCGTACAGCAGATAAGCGTAAGTTGCTTTGGGAGAGACAGCTAACTTGGAAAGACCATTACTCGCCGTCGTTTCCAGTAAAACATCTTCTTGAGAATTTGTCGTCTCCAAATATTTTAGATAAACTTTGTTTTCTTTTATTTCAAATATTACAAATTTATCTTTGGTAAGAGGAGAAACGTCAATAGAAGATAAAGATTCAGACTTTTCATAAATGATAGAATTATCTGATGCGCCCGGCCAGTTTAATTTAAACAAACCAATCTGCCATTGATTATTTGTTGTTTTAATATAACTGATTTCATTCAAACCAACAAAATCCATATCCGTCAGAGTTTCCGAACTCTGAACCGGGGAACTGATTCTGGAGGATAAGTCTTCTGGAGAATTACGGAAATTAAACATTTTATCAGAATCTTCCCAAATAATTAAATCTGTAGTGGGAGCCGTCCACTCCGGATAATCGTTAATAGCATTCTCACATGCCATTTTGAGCAATTCATCTCCTGGAGAGGAAGTCTTACTTCCTACAACATCTGTTTCCACTAGCTCATTCTCTCCCGTTTCCGGATTATAGACTTCCATTTTTTTGGTATTTTGAGATTCTTGTGCTTTTGGTTCTTCAAGATCATTAGTTTCCGGAGGAGTGGAGTTATTTACCGCTTCCGTTTCTGGTTCAGGAGTAGTCTCAGATAATTCTTCTTGTTGATTAGTGCAACCAATAATAAAAGCGAGCAACAATAAACTTAAAATTATTTTTTTCATCTGAACAAACCTCTAAACCAGTCCATTATTTTCTCAAATAAACTTTTTTCTTCATTAATGTCAGAAATAGAATCTTCTGAACCCCTACAATCTTCTGGGCAGTTTTCAGATGCTTCACAGATTCCATTACTACAAATCTGTTTTTTGTCACTTTCTTCGACGTTTAAGTCTGGTTCATCATTAAAATTCTGTTCGGAGCAATCTATGGGACAAGTCTCAGAAGTTTCCTGTGGGGTTACACAAATACTATCCCCACAAACACTCTTAGCACCAACAATATTTAAATTGCCTATACTCTTACCTAAGTAGTTCATTAAAGGCTCGGGCTGGATGATTTCTTTGCATTGAATTTCATCTGGAGGAATACTATTCCCTTCAAAGAAATATTCTCTTGGCCCGGTTCCGGCTACAATATATTCACCATTAAAATCAATCTTAGTTACCCAAGTATTAGCCGCATATTCCCACACCGGCACATTACTATTTTTAGAAAACAAATAAATTTTCTTAGTTGTTCCACCCACTGTCAATAAGCTCCCGTCATGGTTTAATTTTAAATCTCCAAACTGGGAAAAAAAAGTAGAAGAAGTAAATTTCCATTTAGGTTTGTTGCTGTCTTTAGAGAATAGATAAACATGGCCCGCACTTGTACCAATAGCAATATAATTTCCATCACCGGACATCGAGACCGCCCTGGCTGTTCCATCTTCTGAAGAAGAAAAGCTCCATAATTTTTTGCCTTTATTATCAAATAAAAACAAAATCTCTTTTCCTTGCATATTGTCTGCAGAATAAGCCATCAAACTTCCATCATCAGAAATAGCAGATTTATGCACTGGAGAATCATAGGTTAACTGTTCGCTTCTAAAGATTAAATTTCCCGTTCCGGAAAATAAATGAGCTCTGCGGTCCGGACAACCAGTTGAAACCGCTACATACTTCCCATCAGGAGTGACGTCAGGCTGATAAAAGTTCCCGGTTTGGTCATAGCCAGGATGCGGAGCTTTATACTCGCTTAATTTATTTCCTGATTTATCAAAAAGAAAGATTGTGTCTCCTGTTTTACCTGCATTACTTACGCTTACTGCAATTACGCTGGCATCATCAGCCATATCAATACCTTCACTGCCGGATTCAATATCTGCGGTCCATAATGGCTGATTGCTTCCTTTTGCAAAAAAGTAAAGTTTAGCTTGCATAGTCCCAGCAACATAGTTGCCATCTTGCGAGATGGCTACTCCTTCCATATTCCCAGTCATGGTCGAAGAAGGGTTACAATTGACACAAAAATTCCATAGCGGCACATTGCTCTCTTTAGAAAATAAGTAAATATGAAATCCAGTGACTACAGCGATATAATTACCATCTTTAGAGAGAGCTACTCCTTCTGTCCATTCTTTGCCCAGAAGATAATTCCAAATTTCTTTTCCTTTCTTATCTAGCAGGACTATTTCATTGTTATCTAATTTTTCAGAAAAAAGAACTGGGCCATTATCCGGGCTGTCAATGATACTGGCTCTGGTTTTTCCTACACCATTGCTAGCTTCATAATAATAAAAGTTGCCTTTCCCGGAGGTGGGAACATAATTATAGACATAAGTAGCTCCACTTTGAGGTGTCCCTTCTAGAAGAGTCAGATCATGCCACTGGTTGTTTAACCACAGCCGAACATATTCCGGCTCTCTGTCTTTTTCATCTCGATACTGGGCATAATAAGTGAAGTTCATGCAGGGGACGCCCAGTGAAGGATAAACATTACCCATTAAAGTAGGTCCATCCTGCATTTCTTCAGCAGTAAGTTTAGGCACAATTCCAAAAGTTGATTTTTCTTCTGCAAAAACAAAACTAGATAAACATACTAAAATTAATAACAAAATTATTTTTTTCATTTTAATCACTTTCATTCACTTAGCACAAACTTTCTAATATAATTATCTCCATATCCAGCAATAATCTGCTTTTTGTCCGGAGAGATCTGCACGTTCATTACTCCCAATAATAAATCTTTATTGTCGGAAAAAGTATCTAAACATTTTTCCCAAACTATTGTTCCTACATCATCATAAACTATAAGACAATTCTGGGGAGCAGTTCCCACTACAATCAATTTCCCGTCATCAGAAATGGCTACTGCATTATGTCCAACAGCACCGCCAGATACAGGGAAGTTTCCGGTTCCTCTCTTCCATAATAAATTACCTTGTCCGTCAAACAGATAAACCCGCCCCCCCCACTGTGCCTAAAGCAATCCTGCTCCCGTCAGGAGTGGCAGCCCCCGCTGTAGCAGTATGGTCAGGAAGACGATGTTTCCAGCGTAAATTTCCTAAAGCATCAAAAGAAAATATCACTCTGCTTTTGCCGGTAGCAAAAACATTGTTTTTATTATCTACATCCAAAAATAAGGGGAATTCTCCCAAAATATTGCGCCATTTCTGCTGGTTTTGAGCATTAAAACCAGTTAATTCCCTCACCCCAGCTACAAATCCAGAATTATCCTGATAAAATTGACAATTTCTTAACCAGTCTCCTTTCCAGTTTAAATCATTTTTCGCTCCAGTTGCGGTATCATAAATTGTTGGCACTATACCGGACAACACTTTTAGGTTATCAGGAGAAATGCAAGCACTTCGGACCATGCTGGGATTTTTAGCTGTCCACAATAATTTTCCTGACCGATCTACCAGATAAACATTCCCATCATGACATCCGGCAACTACTTTACTTCCGTCTTTGGCAATATCAATTCCCCAGCATTCATTCTGCGTGGGCTGTTTCCATAAAATATTCCCCGCTGCATCAAACAAATAAAAATTGGTGGGTTTATTTAATTCCGGAGGATGTTTAGATTGAGCTGCGGCAAAAACACTCCAATCCTGAGAAGGCTTGACCCAGAAAAATCCAAAATTATCATCGACTTGCTTTTCCCATTCCAGAACATAATTTTTAGCGGCGGGAGCTTTCTTTAAAATGATATCCACTTGTTTAGGTTCAGTTCTAGTCGGAGCAACTTGGCTATTATAATAAAACTCGTATTCGGGATGTTCTATACTTAGATAATAATCTTTAGAATCGCAAGCTAACTCTTTGCCCTGATAAACTGCCTCAATATCTTCCATACCCAAAACTTTGATGCTATAATAACCATAACTATCCGTCTTTTCTTTAAAGTCCACCCGGCCGCAATTCATTACTGCTACCACATTTATATTCGGAAGAGGGTTTCCGATCTCATCTTTAACTGTACCGGAGATGGTAGTTGTTTCTTTTCCCCAGAATCTTTCATCAGAACTCCCGAAAGTAACCGGCAGACTTAAAGTTTCGACGACAGAACCACATTCTCCCACATCGAAGTTTACCGTAAAATAGCCGGTTTGATCTACTGAAGCATAATACCATAATCTCTTTTCCTGCTGCGGAGCAATCTCTAAAGGCGAGTCCTGCATGGCAAAGAAATGTAGATTCCAGCTGGGAACAGATTTACGAAAATCATCATTAATCATGGTAAAACATATTTTTTTAGTACTTATTCCTAGATTTTTAACGGTGATGAATAAATCCGTTCCGCTTTCCGTCAATCCTCGAGCAATAGCGGTAGAAAAATATTTTATTTCTAAATCATTTAACTTTTTAGTAATTAATTCCCCTTTAGGAACACCGGCAGCCAGCTCCGGCAAAGGCAAATTGGGATTTACTTGATTAGGATTAATCATATTATTAGGTCCGGGAAATTGACCAGATTGGCTTTCAACCGGTCCCGATCGGCAATTATTCTGGATACAATTACAATCCGGGGGAATCTGTTCTAAACAATTGCCTACTGTTTTAGTATTTTTAGAGATACAGCCGTAACAATCAACGATAAAACAATCAGAATTTTCCGTACAAGACAAATCAAAATGATTTTGTCCAAATGCTCTATCTGAAGTATCTCCGGCAGGCGGAAAGTCTCTTTCGCCCTGAGGCTGACAAGCAACTATTAAAAATAAAGATAATAACAATACTAAACTTAAAGTTATTTTTTTCATTTTAATTCTCTCCTAAAAATTCTTTCATCACTACTCTTGTTTTCTCTCCATCCGGCTCCCAGGAGAAAGTCGCAAATTCATTATAAGTAAAACCAACTCCTTTCGGAGTTGCTACTGAGTAAGCATCGATTGCAGCATTAACGCATTCTAATTGATGTTCTTTCTGAGCGGGTGTTGCCCCGCCAAAATCGCTCATCCAATATTCCGCATTCATCCAGGGAATTCCTGCCTCTTCTGCTTTGGCAGCATAAAATTGATATGCTTCCAACCCCTCTTGATATATTGATATATCAAAAGAATCACTAATTGGAGGACCAACGTCCACTCCGGCGATATCAACATTCTTGAATGTAGCGGTTAAGAATTCAGCAGTATGTTTTTCAGGTTTTGTTATTTTGTTTATCAATTTTCCATTAAAGCTTTTTCTGGCCAGTTCATTGGTTGCCGGATAAAAATCAATCAGGTATTCATTTATCTGTTCTTTGGTGCTGGCCCATTTTTTCTGGTCATTAAAAAATTTATCCGCTTCATTATTCACAGTTAAATATTCTACTTGATACTTTTCCATCAGCGGTGTAGATAGTTCTAAAAAATTTAAAAAAGCAGATTTAAACTGTTCATAGCTTTCACCCAAAGAAACTCCGGGAACAGGCGGGCCACCGGCCATATCCAATGCCACCCATACTGCCATATCCTTTTTCTTTATTGCAACAATATCATTCAAAAGAACCCGATTATTGACTTCATTAAAAATTATTTTATCCCCTTCCCATTTTCCTATAAGCAAAACCTGAACAGCATTGAAACCGCTCTCTTTCATTTCATCAAGCACTTCATTAGAGATTACTTCAGCCGCAGTATTCACATTATAAATAAGTGGACCTTCGTCAATCGCTTTTATGATATCTGGATAAGTTCGTTTCAAAGAAGCAACTTCTTCATCTGAAGGCATGGGCAAAAGAGTTTGTCCTGGACCCCCTTCGCTGCTGACATAATCTGCCCTCCAGCCCGGACAGCAGTCAGGATGTTTTTGACAGAATTCGTTGCATTTATTCTGCATCTCTTGATTATTACATTCGCCCGGCTGAGGAACCCATTCTCCTTCCTGCAATCCCTCGCATTTATGGCCGTCCGGCGGACCTTCAATCCCTTCTAATTCCCTTTCTTCTAATCCTCTTTCTGATTCTCTTTCAGCGCAACCAATAACAAAAATTAAAACTGTTATCATCAATAGAGTTAAGATGGAAACTATTTTTTTCATTTCTACCACCCCGTATCTAAATAATTTCTTCCGGCATCAATGATATATTTCTGAGTATCCCGCTGATAAGCCCAGGCTGGACGTTCCATGATTTTCCATTGGCCGTCAATCAAGACTTCCGCCCAATAATGGTCATAATTAATAATCCAATTTTTAACTTTCCACTCTTCACAATCTAAGCCTAAAGCATCCAGATAAGATTTTGGGGCAGCGCCACAATAATCAGGACCATAATCCCCGCCTGAAGCACTATAATCCATAGGAGTTATAATCTGAACTTCCATCACTCGGCAGGTCAAGCCGTTCCAGCGAGCTAAGGCGCAATAGGTTACGGCATAAGTATAACAGGCTCCAAACAATTTACTATTTTTTAGTTTCAGTTCAAAAATTTTAGAAACGGGAAAACTTCCCGGATTCATTTGCTGAAACTGCATATCTACCACACAATCAGGATAACCACTTTCAAACATCTTGGGCATGACTGTTTCTTCTGGATGAGTATAACACCAATGAATGTTTTTTTCCTGCCAGTCTAAAAGGCAATTGGCTTTTTCCATTTCGGAAGTTTTGCTTTTGCATTCGGCCCCTAATTTTTGAACTAGCGCATCACTTAGAACGGTTAGAGGATTAGTGGTGGAAGGGCTTTCTTGATTTTCTATTTTTAATTCTGGAGTTGAAACCAGTTCAGTTTGGGGCGCTTGAGCCTGCTCTGCCAGAGGTACGGACTCGGCCATCGGAGCTTTAGATATTTGTTTAGAGCATCCTACGATTAGGATTACAAAAATCAAGATAAAAATTATTTTCTTCATTGGAACAACCTCTTTTTTAGAGAATAATAACTCATTTGATATATAAATCTGTCTTTAGCTTTTCTTCTCTTTTCCCTTTTTAATCAGATAGTAAAATATCACTAGCGGAAATAAAGTAAAGAAAGTTAAAAATTCCTGCAGAAATTCATCTATAAATCCATCAAGAATTCTTTGGTTGGGAAGAGCAAGTAATTCTTGCCAATTATTTACTCCAAAGAAAGCAAATGGGAAATTCGGTGCGCCAATACTTTGAAGAATATTGGTATTAAAAACTGCGTTTCCTATAAGGATGGCATTTCCAATAACAAAAGCAAATATTGCAAAAGGCAGAAGCAACAGCCAGAATCTCTTAGGAATTTTATTCAGGTTGCATAGATAGAAGAAGCCAAAAGCGATTGGAAATAACCAGTGGTCTGCTCCAATATTAAGAATCTCGGAAAGCGAATGGCCCTGAAAAAGATATTCAATTAGTCCGTGGGAGAAAATCACAATTAAAATAATTCCTATTACCGATAAGAATGAAAATTTGAATTCTAATTTTACTTTTTTTAAAGCAAGGTATACAAAGCTTATAGGAACTAGAGTGAAAACTACCACATAAACCAAGAAGGTGGCTACAATCATGGGAGCCCTATCCCATTCAGTTGCTAGCTTGTATAGATTTGGAATGATATACACCCCGGTGAGAAAAATGATTATTGAATAAATGATTTTTGACAAATCAGTACCGTTTATTTTCTTGAAATTACATTCCATCTTTGTCTATTAAATGAATATTGTTTAATAATCTTTTCAAAAGCGAAGAATTCAGGGCAAGCCTAATCCTTTTTTCCCTTCACCAATAGCCAAAGTGCTCCAACAAATATCACCACTTCTGCAGTTAAATCCAGCCAGAACCAAGGCTGGAAAATGGTATAACCAAAGAAGTCAGCATAATATTGCGAGCCCGGATAGCCACTAATAAAAGCCCACTGGATGTATCTTGGAAATATTAACAAATCAAAAATAAGAGCACCTATTAGTATAAGTTTGTAGCTTAAAGATTTTTGAGGGACAGATTTTGTCAGGAAAAGAAATCCAAACAACAATGATAAAGAGCTAGTTTCCATCGCAAAAGTGCCCGTAAACCATTCTATAATTGTTGCCTGCCAGCCATATTGAGGCAGCCAGTTCACCAGCCCATGAACAATCCACCACCAACTATTAATTGAAATAAAAACCGCGAACAGGACAAGGCTCGCAAAAATCCATTTTCGATTGCAGTGAAAAGTAAAATCCAATGATGGTTTCCAAGCTTCTAGGAGTAAGCCGATAACAATGATGAGAAAACTTATCTCCGGTGCCATAAGTTCTTTTCGCTCTACTCCTGGATCCCACGAGGTCATAAGATAATACATCCAAGTAAGTATGATTAAAGCAAAAGTTATTGCGAATACCCTATTCAGAAGCAGATTTCTTGATTCGTTCTGGGATATAGTTGTTTTCATTTTTTTATCATAACCACTTCACTTCTTTTTTAACTTCAGGATTGTTCTTTATCTTAATAAAGATTATTCCTAAGATTATCACAATAACCATTACTAGAAAGCTTCCATATAGAAACTTACCAATAATTTTATTTAGCATCTCAGCAGGAGTGCCAGAGTAAGGAAACAAAAAGACCCTAAATACAAAGGCTTTTAGCCCGTGAATAATAATAGAATATAAAACTCCCAAAAATAAGATTTGCTTGAAATTAAAATTGTAATTTACAGTTAATTTAATGACTGACAAAGTTACCATTAAAGCCCATAAAGCCTGAGTTATATTCAGGATGAAAGGAACTCCATATTTTTCATTTAAAGGAACGACAACATAATACTGCAATACTACCACTAAAATTGCACCTACAATATAATACCAAATGGGCCAAACATATTCTTTCAAACTTTTTCCGAAGATTTTCATTTTGTCTCCATTAATTACCTTCATCTGAAAAAGCCATAATTAGAGGAGTTTCCAGCTTCAATTCTTCACCAGCTAATTTATTATGAACAATTAAAATCCCTTCGGCTAAAGCTCCTGATGATTCCCCCAGCTTCTCTTTCCAGAGAACTTTTCCATTATCAGCATTAAAGCAGTAGAAATATCCGTCGCCGCCTTCACCAACCCCAAAATACACTTTATTATCCGCTAACACCGGAGAAGAATCAGCATTAGCTTTCCCAAAATTATATTCCCAGGCAATCTCTCCATCTTTTTGATTTAAAGCAAGGAACTTTCCTTCATAAGTGCCTATAAACACTTTATCATAGCCAAGCGCAGCAGCCGCTGAAACACCTATTAACTGGTCGTTTCCAGAGGCAATAAGCTTTTTCCAAATTAATTTCCCCTCATTGGCGGATATTGCATAGAAATAACCATTTTCTGAACCAACATAAACAACATCGTTTAAAATCGCTGGTGTAGAATGAATTAAATTCAATTTACCTGAAATATAATCTACTTTAAATTTCCAGAGCTCTGTACCGTCTGACGCTTTTAACGCATACAGGTAACTTGGCAATTGGTTTGATCTTGCTGTGCCTTCTGTCCCTACAAAAATAATTCCCTGGTCAAAAGCCGGAGAGGAGTGAATTTCTTCCGCTTCTAATTGTTTTTTCCAGATCAACTTGCCGGTAGCCGGTTCCAATGCAGATATTTTTCCGGAATCATCACCGACGAAAACTTTATTTTCGGCAAATAAAGGTAAAGAATGAGACATCCCTTTTTCAGTTTGGTATTTCCATAAAAACTTACCGGTGTTTTCCTCTAAAGCGTAAACAAATCCCGCAGAGATGCTGTTAAGATTATCATCATTATTCACCGTAGCAAATACCTTTCCCTCGCCGATGGTAAGGCCTCGGGCATAAAAGCCTGTTTTTTCACCAAAACGCCAAATTTTTTCCCCAGTTTTAAGATCTAAAGCAAAAATTTTTGATATTGCTACAAAAACTTTTTGGTTAGATATAATTGGCCAGTTGGTATCAAAGCTGTCGATTTCTTCCCCGCCAAAATCACTAATGGTAGATTTCCATAAAATATTAGGTGTTGAGGGAGCTTTGGAGAGGGAATAGCCGGTGCGGGCCGTATCACCGTGAAAGGTAGGCCAGTTTGTTTGGGGTTCTGCTTCAGGCGCCTCTTTCAATATTTCTGTTGGAGGAATGGTCGGCATTGAAATTTCTGTTTTGTCTTCGTCAGGAGAAGTTATGCTTGTTTGGGGCTGATTTGTTTCAGTATCAATCCCAAAAAGCCTCTTGAAAAAGTCAATAATCATTCCAAATATGCTTTTCTTTTTTTCTATTACTTCAATTGCTTCTTCTTTAGGTTCATATGTTTCATTATTATCTATCTTAACTACCTCCTTCTTAACACCATTCTCGACCTCCATTACCTTTACAACATCTATTTTACCGGCATCTACATCCAGCGCTTCAGGTTCATCTATATCCATTACGCCCGCCTCAACTGTTATTTCATTACAACTACCGCAATCCTCACAGCAATCACCTGCAGTTTCTTCAAAAGACTCGCAAAGACCATTACCACATTGATTGTTAGAGGATTCTTCTGCTAGCACAAAACTAGATAAACAGACTAAAATTAATATAAAAATTATCTTTTTCATTTATGCCTCTTTTATTTAATTATACAGATTAAACCAAAAATTGGCACTAGATTGTACCGCCACATCTTTGTAACAGGTATGTCTTGTTTTAATATCATTTATCTTATCACAAGTTGAAATATCTTGAGTAATGTGTCCAGCAAAATCCCCAATACAGTCCTCTCTTTTTTCTCCAGTAAGAGTTTCGCAGATGGAGAAATCCTTACTAGTCATGGCTCTGTCTCTGATACAAAATTCAAGCGCCTTTCCTTTGCCCGTAGTACAAAAAGACATCGGCTGTTCAAAGCAAGTCAAACAATTAACATTAGTTTTACAGAGAGAAACATCTCTTTTCATATATGCAAGACAAGTGCTTCGGTCTGGTTCGGGAAGTTTATTGCAATGGGTCTGAGTTATCTTGTCGGATTTGTCTTCCCAATAGAGGCCATTGACAAAAGAGAAATAACAGAGCTGTTTTAAATTGGCATCATAAGTAATACCATCGCAAATGTCAATATTTCCACTAATCACTGAAAGCCCAAAATAACAGGTTCTCTTGCCCAAAGTACTAGTTATCTGTTTGCAATAAGAAACATCTTTCTTTGCATGGGCTAAACAGAGATTTTTATTATCTTTTGCATCTATATCCTCTTCATTGTCTCCTACAATAAATTCGCAGAATGCAGCATTATTATTAACAATCGCAAAGCAATAATGCCTGTCTCCCGGACTTAATTCTTTAGTTAAAGGAAGTTGTTTACAGATTTGATTTTGGACAGTATCAGGTAAATCTTTTTCTAGATCAGAAGCAAATTCAGATTCAACTTCTGCTTCTTCCGGTTCTGCTGGTGGTTCTTCTGTCGATGAACCTGCTTCAATAGGAGTTTCCACAGCTGGACTTTCAACTAAAGCAACAGCCGGACACTCAGCAAACTCGCAATTGGGAAGAATTCTTCCTACTGCCGAACCATCGGGACACACTTTAGCTTCCATCGTACAAGCTTTTGGTTCTGTAGTACAACTAAGAATAAAAATTGATAAGATTAAAAGTAATATTATTTTTTTCATTTTCCTAAACCTTTTTTCTTTTCTAATCCAACGGTACGCCCGTCCACAAGGTCCAATCTTCTGAAGGCGTGTACGGTGGGAACATGAAATAAGGTGGTTGGTTGTGGCCAAAGTAGCCATTTCCTACGCTACTCCATCCCCGGCTGCTAATTCCAGCTCCTCCGCCTGCACCATAAACGGGACTGCCAAAAAATTTCCAGGTTTTCATGACGCTATGAAAACCAGTTACGTCAGTGGACCAGTCTGCACCGGGTTCAACAATTAATTCTCCTTTGTAACCGTTCTTCTTTAAACTTGTAATCATTTCAGCAATGGGTGAATTACCCTCTCCAGGTGCAAGATGGTCGTCTTGATAACCGTAATTATCAACTAAATGAACGTGCCCGATCACATTCGCTTTAGCCAAATCTCCAATCTTATTTATCAACCAACCATTAAAATCTTTATCGTTTTCTTCAATAGTTTTTTTATTATCACTTTTCCAATATTTTCTCCACATGTTAACATGCCCCGTGTCTAAAGTAGCAGTAAGATGCTCATCTGCTTCTTTCCGAGCTTTTTCCGACGAATAACCATATTTTTTTTCCAGCGTTTTAGCCATTCTTTCTCTGCTGCTAAGAACTAAATCTTTTAATTCATCAGGATGGGAACCATAACTTTCCGGAAATAAATTTTCCATGGCCACAGCAATGGGTTTTTTTAATTTTTTCAGTTGTTCCATCTTGTCGCTTTGCCGCATGGCGCTTATTCCGGCCTGGGCATAAGCATCATAGGATTCCTGTAAAGCATAAGTTTCTGCGCTTTGCACGTGACGGATCGTTTCATTAGCTTCTTCTGCTTGGGACCACGATGAAGATGCACTCTCCTTACTGTACCTAAGTTTTCGCTCTAATTCCCGTAAATGCTGTTCGATAATTTGGGTTGGATATTTAGTATCCAAAGGAGCTAAACCGCCCGCTAATGCTCCCGCTTGCTGTTTTAATTTCCATTTTTCTTCTTCACTTACTGCCGTTTCCATTTTTTGATAAAATTCTTTAGCTTTTTTAAGCCGCTTAATGTGATCAATGGTCTCATCAAAATCTCCACCGTAATAGTGTGCCCAACCTCGGCTATTGCCGGCATTAGTTTCTAAAGTAGCAATAATATAAGCTTCTTCAGGACGAATTTCCAGTTTGTCTACGTTCTTACCTGCTTCTTTAGCTAAGAGAATCCTTTCTCTCCAGATAGATTTACGTTTTTGTTCTTCAGTTAAATTATCCCAACGTCGAAATTCTTCCTGAGCTCGACCAGTCATTTCTTTAGCTTCATTGATTAAATCATTCCAGTCCATTTGGGTAACTTTAAATTCCCGTTTTTTTTCGTCGAATTCAGGCACACGATCTTCTGGTTTAAGTCGTTTACCAAAATAATCTACATAAACTCTTTCGCCGGACTGAGCAATTCGTTTCTGTCCTTCAAAATCAGTATATTCTTGGCCGGCTGCAGCAACTTTCCAAATGGGCCGGGAAATTTTTCGGTTTTTCCTAGCTTCTTGAATTACTGCGCCGGTTCGGGTATCAACTACCCTAAACGAAGCCCGCTCCTGTTCCCCTTCATACATTTCAAATTTACCGGCATCTTTGCCGTCTTTATTCCAATCGGCACCAGCTATGGGTCGGTGAAATTCTCCAGTATGCACAACTACGGGTCCGCCTTGAGCAACATCACCGGCAAATTCTATTGCCCGTTTTATTTCCTGAACTGAAAAATCTTTACCTGCTTTAGAAAAATTTCCTTGCTGATCCATCCCGGCAAGACCTTGAATTCCCACCGAAGCGTGCGTAGTAAAATTAACTTCGTTTGCTTTTCCCATTTCTTCTAACGCTTTCCTTTGCGCTTTCCCATAATATTCGGGAGTGTGATGCTGTCCGGAACCTTTTCCTGCACCCATAAAAGTTAATTCGGCTGTTTTTGAACCTGCACGTAATTTTGCCCCGATTGCCGGCACGTTGGGAGTTGGACCTAAACCTAAACTAAAACCAATATCTCTTATTCCTACTCCCACATCATTAGTAGAATTACTATTTGGACTCGTTCGTCCAGGATCGTGCGCAATACTGGTGCTTCCATATTCCCGATCCAGAGGCATATTGTATTTAGTTCCAAATTCAACCATGATAGAAATGATTATTTTTTAGTATATAAAGATTGCTTTGTTAAAAAGGCGTTAGTTTCAATTTAAGAATCATCACAAAAACTAGGTTGCTATTTTTATAACTTTTTTCTCCTTAACAACAAAGAATTAGTAATGACACTGACTGAACTTAATGCCATTGCTCCTCCTGCAATCATTGGATTAAGCAACCAACCAGTAAACGGATACAAAACTCCGGCGGCTATTGGAATGCCTAGAATATTATAAATAAAAGCCCAGAACATATTCTGCCTAATTTTGCTCATCGTTATCTTGCTTAATTTAATTGCTTTAGGAATATCTAACAAACTATCTCTCATCAAAACAACACTTCCTGTTTCCATAGCAACATCTGTCCCAGAACCCATAGCAATACCTATATCTGCTTGCGCTAACATTGGCGCATCATTAATTCCATCACCAACTGCCCCAACTTTGCCCTCTCTCTGTAATTTCTTAACATAATCTGCTTTTTCTTCTGGCAAAACTTCAGCAAAGAAATTTTTTATTCCTGCTTTTTTAGCAATCGCTTGGGCAGTTCTTGGGTTATCTCCTGTGATCATATAGACCTTAATCCCTAAATTTTGTAATTTCTTAATCGCTTGGGGGGAATCCTCTTTAATCTCATCAGCAACTGCGATCAAACCAAGAGCTGTTTTTCCTTCAGATAAAATCATAACTGTTTTTCCTTCATTTTCTAGTTCAATAAGTCTATTCTTAAATGAAGATAAATTAACTTTTCTTTCTTTCATCAACTTTAAGTTTCCTAAATAATGCTCTTTCTTTCCAATTTTCGCTTTTACACCTCTGCCAACCAATGCTTTAAAATCACTAACTTTTTTCCAGCTAACTTTACTTTGCTTGGCTTTATTAACAATCGCTTCTGCCAATGGATGTTCAGAATCTTTTTCAATGCTTCCGGCAATTTCCAAAATCTTATTTTTATCTTTTCCAATAATGTCCGTAACTTCTGGTTTTCCTTTAGTTATTGTCCCTGTTTTATCAAAAACAACGGATTTTAATTTATGAGCAGTTTCCAAAGCATCGCCGCCTTTAATTAAAATTCCTTGTTTTGCTCCTTTTCCTGTTCCTACCATTATTGCTGTTGGTGTTGCCAAGCCTAAAGCGCAGGGGCAGGCAATAACTAAGACTGCAACCGCCGCAATTAAAGCAAAATCGATCGAGGCATTAGCTATAAAAAACCAAACTATAAAAGTGACAATTGCGATTATAATAACAATCGGCACAAAATAAGCAGAAACTTCATCAGCAAATCTTTGAATAGGAGCTTTCTTTGTTTGCGCTTCTTCAATCAATTTAATAATTCTTGATAAGGTTGTTTCTGCCCCTATTTTTGTGGCTTTAAATTTAAAGCTGCCTACTTTATTTATTGTAGAGCCTATGACTAAATCCCCTTTCTTTTTTTCAACAGGAATACTCTCTCCCGTAACCAAACTTTCATCGATTGTTGAATGGCCTTCAACAACTACGCCGTCAACAGGGATTTTTTCTCCTGGCCTGACTAAAACAAGATCTCCTTTTTGCACATTATCTATGGGGATTTTTTCTTCCTTTCCTTTTTTGATTACGGTTGCAGTTTTTGCTCCAATTTTCATTAACCTAGAAATTGCTTCCGAAGTTTTTCCTTTGGCTACTGCCTCCAGATATTTGCCTAAAACGACCAAAGTGATTAATATAGCAGCTGCTTCAAAATATTGATGTCCTTGTGTCGCAAATAATATAACATAAACAGAATAAAAATAAGCTGCTGAAGTACCCATAGTAATTAGAGTATCCATATTGGTAGTTTTATTCTTCAGAGCAGCCCAAGTTCCCTGATAAAACTGTTTTCCAATGTAAAACTGAACTGGTGTTGCCAAAACCCACATAATATAATCTTGAAATGGAATTGGGTTTCTCGTAAAAAACATTCCTAAAAGTAAAGTAGGAACAGCAAAAATTGCGCTCAAAATAACTTTAAGTTCTAATCTGTTTAATTCTTCTTTCTGTTTCTTACTTTCCAAACTAATAGCATGATGATCATGAGAATCCTCTGCCATCACGTGCCCTTGATAACCCTTATTTTTTATCGCCTGAAGCAGGTTATCTTCACTGGTTTGTTTTTCATCAAATTCAATCGCTGCTTTTTCAGTAGAAAAATTTACATTTGCTAATTTTACTCCTTTTTCTTTGCTTAATGCTTTATCTAAAACAGTTACACAGCTCTGGCAGTGCATTCCGCTTATCTTTATTGTTGTCTGCTTCATCTTAATCAATAAATATCTCCTCCTTTTTATTACTTATTATTTAATAGCCTCCACAGCCGCCCTTGCTTCCACAAGTTCCCCCTCCACCGCAACAACTCCCAGCAGCACCGGCAGGAGGATTATTTTCTTCCTGAATACTTTGTTCGGCAACAGATTCGCTAACCACGGTTGCTGGATAGCTTTCAAAAACATCCAATACCAGCATTTCCTGTTTTGATGTTACCGCAGAATTGTATGTTATCTCAAAATAGTTCGGAAAACTGAACTTTATTCCAGTTACCCCCGGGATAGTTTTTAGTTCTTGGGAAATTAGGGGCGCGTGGCCAGGACAGGGAATATCAACTTTAAGTTTAAGCAGAGAGTTGGTATTCTCATTAGTTGCTATTCCTATAGCTGCTCCTGTTATTGAAGATGAACCAACAGACACATTGGCTAATAATGGAAAAATCAGCATAAATAATAATAAGTTAATCCCGATTGTAGAGCCATACATTACAGATAGATATTTCCATTTTTTCTTAATCCCAGCCAAAGATAACAATCCATTCTTCTTTAAATAAACTGCTGAAGATATGGTCGCAAAACCTAATGAAACTCCAATCAAAGCATGAAAGAAATACCGGTTCATTAAGAGCGGTTTAAAAAAATTCATTAGTGCCGTTACCCCTAATATTGAACCGATAATAAAAGCAATGCAGCCAATGTGCGGAATTAAGCCGTATATTAAACCCGGTAAAAATCCTCTTCTTTTCTTTTTTCCTTCATTTTTTTCCTCATTTTCTTTATTAGTTCCAGCAACATAGCCCAACATATTTATTTCTGAGTTTATGTTTTCCAAACTAATTTTGTCTGGACTAAATTTAACTTCTGCTTCATCTTTCGCGAGATTTACTTTGACGGCTTTAATTCCTTCTAAAGAACTTAGTTTTGCTTCGATTAATTCAACACAGCTTTTACAATGCATTCCTTTTATTTTTATTATTTCTTGATTCATTTTAACATCACCTAGAGAAATAAAGAATGAAACACCTTATAAGCAATTGTATGAAACTAGTTTCAATTACTAATGGCTTTGAATCTGTCGTTCACAACCTTCCAATCAATCTCAGTGAGAAAATCTTCTACATATTTTTTCCTGTCCGTCCCGTAATCAATAAAATAAGCATGCTCATAAACATCAAGCACTAGAAGAGGCACAGTATTCCAGACCGCTACGTCATGTTGGTCTGTTCCAAACAGCCTCAATCGTTTCATTTCAAAATCCCAGGCAAGAATAACCCATCCCCTTGAAGATAAAGCAAAGGCAATAAGTCTTTTTTCAAATTCTTCCATAGTTTTGAAATCTTGAAGGGCTTTTTTTATTTCTCCATTTAGTCTTGATTTCCCTAAATTCCCAAAATAATATTCATGCAATTTTGCCCCATTATTTGCAAATATTTCACCAAGAAGAAGATTCCTTACGCTGCTTTGGGTTGTGTTTGCATCTTCCCAACTAACTTCTTCGAATTTATTTTTTATTGATTCTGATTTTTTAACATAACCTTCATATAATTTAATATGCTCCCGAAACTGCTTTTCCGAAAGAAAGCCTGGTTTTTGGAATCGATTTGCCATTTTATTATTTGCTCTTTTAATGTTTTAAAATCACGATATTAGTCATCCCTCTTCTTTTCCTTTCAATTAACCCTTTCCCTTCTAATTTGTCTAATAAACGGGTAACCTTGACTTTTGCGAGTTTTGATTGCTCTACTAAATCTGATTGGAATATTGTTCCTTCTGCTTCTAAAATTTTCTCAAAAATGAGTTTTTCATCATCGCTTAAATTACCCATTGTTTTTTGATAATTTTCTTTTGTAATCTTCTTTGGTTCTATCTGTTGTTTTATTGTTTTAATTTTTGTTATTATTTTTTCTTCTTTGCCAAAAAATACCAAATATAACCCGACCATCACAACAAAAAGCATTATTCCGAGACTTACATTTGTCTGAAAATTTATTGAACCCCACATAGGACAAGTAGGGCCATGTTCACAGGAAGTATTAACTATGTCGGTCATTGCTCTATTAAAAGAGTATATTATAAAACCTATTAAAACTGCAATTCCGACGATTATAAATCCTACAATCTTGTTCTTCATATTATGAATAAATAATCAATCTTGTTTAAATAACTTCTTATTTTTTGTACGTATTTAGTTGCGTTCCTGTGAGCAGAGCACGGCGCGATTACGGCATCTGAGTTTATACTTAATTTTTGGATGCCGTGCGCCTCCATTGGCACTGTTCACTCACTTAACTAAATACGTACTATTTTTTGTTTAGTATTAGCAAAGTATCAGAAAAATATAGCAACACCCGCTGGTTTTAAACTCTTGTACAAAAATCTCTGGCGAAATTGGAAACCCGTAATTTGTTTTTAATAGTGTAAAATTTATTCGTGTACACTTAGAAGGTTAATTTAAATTTCCTACCACGCAATCATATCGTGAGCTTTCTTAAAGTAATGGAAGGTTCCCCAACAGGCACCTAACACGCTTTTCTTAAGATCCTTTAAGGCTTTTTCTGTACTTCTCTCTGCAGCTTCTAATTCTCGTTTAGACTTAGTAGAGGTAGTTTTTTTTACCGAACTGGGGGTATAAAAATCGCCAAATAACTTTTCCATTAAAGGCTTTTTAACTTCAGTTTCTTTAACTTCTTCTTTTTTCTCCGCATTGCCTACTGCTTCTTGTAAATATTTTTCTAATTCTTCGCCTAAAGCATCCATAGCTTTCTTAACCGAAGAAGACACTTCTCCCAATAATAAAAATTCTTCTTTCTTTTTTAATTTTTTATAATTTTCTAGCTGCTTATTAGTCCAAGTATATCCTCTTACCGTCATAATCATTCTCCCAACATGCACTGGTCCTCGCTGATATCCTTCTTGAACGAATTTCATTTCCGGACGAGTGCGGTAATTAAAAGTTACTAAAACACAGCCTTGAGCACCATCTTTTTCCTTGCGGGCAAGAACTTCTACATCTAACATGCTTCCTTCAAAAGCAGAAACCATATCTACTGATTCCATACTTTTTTCTTTCATAGTTAAGTGAGAAACATTGCGTAAATAAGGTTTAGTCCAATTCAGATACATTTCAATAATTTTATAATGTTGTAATAAATATTGCAGCATGAATTTCCGGCGGTTATTATGCTCTTGATGGGTTCTTATTCTCCATTCCCGATATTGGTTTAAATGTCGCTGCAAAACTCTGACTACATTTCGATTAAAATCTTTTCCCAAACCTTCTATGTAACGGTCCAGCTCTCCCACATTTTTAAATGCAGGTGCATCAAAGAATAAATCAGGAAGAGTAATAAATTCTAACTCCCGGGCCATACCATAAACTGAGGCAGCATTTTTTCCTCCGCCTTGTACTAAATCCACAAAGAATCCTTTTAAAGTAATTTCGTCGCTTTTACTGCGTTGCTCTAGCGGCTTACTCATTTCTTTTTCTACTCGATCATAATAACCTAATCGTTCATCAATAATCCTTAATTCCCGGACCATCTGGAATAATTCTTTAATCATTTTACCCATAGTCGCTAAGTATTGAGAAACTTTATCTTGCTGTGCACCTAAGCGCTGCTGCGTTGCTCCAAAGAAAGCTGAATTCTCTGCTGCGGCGAAGGAATCTTCTAATTTTTCTAAAATAGCAAAATTCTCTTTAAGAGTATCAATGATCCAAAAATAAGGTTCTTCTAAACTCATATCAAACATTTCTAAAGAAAGAACATAAGTTTTAATCGGAGGAGGATAGCCCGTCTTAACATAATTATGGGGAACCAGTTCCGATTCTTCTTCTGAAGCGTCATTTTTGGCATTGAGTTCGTACCCAGCTACGGGCTCATACCAGCCTTTTTTTTCATCGTAATAGTAATTATCTTTTTTATTCTTCTTAATGAACCCATACCTTAATAATAATTCTGAACGATCCATCTAATCACCTTAAGCAGTAGTAGGGCAGCTCTATTTAATAAATTTTCTCTTAAAGAGGTCTTTCCATTCCTAAAAGCCGCCTTGGCCGCTCACTCGGTTGGCTTCCCGCTTTAGCTCTCGCCAAATAAACACAGTAACCTTAAAGAAGCCAAACAATAATTAGGTGCAAGCAATGGACGTTCCTCGTTCGCCTCTTGGCCTAGGCGGCGGCTTTTAATCAACATCCTAATCTTTTAGTTTTTTACATTTAAAGAACCACAACCCTTCTTTTTCATAAAAATCTACTATAAAGCCAGCCCGGTTTAGAACGGCTTTCCAGTCTTCTGCTGTAAAAGCATTTACTTCTTTCTGCCGCTGCCATTCATTAATCTGTTTGGAATACAAAACCATTACAAAAACACCTTCTTTCAAAACTCGATTTATTTCTAATAGCAGACCGGAATAATTTTTAATATAGTTTAAAACAAAAATAGCCGTAACTGAATTAAAACTGTTATCTTTTACTGGCAGAGGGCTTTCTAAATCTGCCGTGATTTTCTCGGTACACTGGTCATTAAACTGCAACATTTTATCCGAGAAATCCATTCCGACGGAAGGCAGATAACTATACGCTCCGCAGCCGAGATCTAGGTTTTTTGTCGGTAAATCCATAATTAAAAACTTTAATTCCTGTGAAATTAATTGCCTTTTTTCCTGGCTAATCTTGTGCTGCCACATAAATGCTTCGGCATTCCAGAAAGCTTGCTGGTCTTCCGGCCAGTTCTGGGCCCAAGGAATTTTAGCAGCAAGAACTGTTAGCTTTTCTTGTACCTTTAGCCCATATTGTAATTCTATCAATCCGCATAGGAATTCTGTTTCAGGATCCATTTTTAAAAACCAACCTCTCCTAAAAAAAAGAAAGTTTATAAAAGAATATAAGTCTTTGGTATAAATTAGTGGGCTTGTGGTCTAGTGGCTATCTCAGTTAATGAGACCATAGATGATACCGCCTCGACATATTCGACGCAGTTCCAAATTGTGCCGATTTTGATATGGCGGGGATCCCCGGTTCGAGAAAGTCACTGCGTTCGTTCATTCGTGCGCAGGCTTACGAATTTCCGGGCAGGCCCATTTTTTCTTACTTAATTTAGCCGTATGTGCATAGCTCGCTCGGGGTGCTTGTCTTAATGTCAAAGAATCACCACAAGCACTTCTACCTCGACTTCCGATGCAAGAAATGAAAAAACGATTTCATTTCTGCACAAGAAATAAGTCGTTGCTTATTTCTTTGTGATACAAAGCCCTCGCTGGTGATTTTCACGCTATGCACATATATTTAGCCATAAAACATTTAAACTGGAAAAGATTTGGATTTAAAATGCAAGAACCACGACCGCAGGAAACCCCCCTGTATGTGTTACCTCAATCAAAATCCAGAACCCTTTTTCCAAAAATAGTTTCTTTAGTAATATTGGGAATTATTTTTTACTTAGGAATCCTATTAAACATTTATCTGTTAGAACTAGGAGCTGAACAGGAAACTATAGTTAAATTAATCTCTTTGATTTTATTTATACTTATTGTAGTTTCAGGAATAATTTATTCTGTCTATAAAGCTTATCAACCATATAATTTCTATCGGAACAGGATCACTTTAGGAAAAGAAGCGATTTATTATGTAAACATAACTAATACTGCCCCCCACCAAGATCCACTGGACAAATTGTTTCATTCCTATTCAATCAATTTGAGTACCAAGTTCTTTTTACGCCACATTCCTGAACAGATCCAGCTGCAAAGTTACTTGCAGCAATTGATTGATTATGCTAAAAGAACGCAATTCTAAATAAAAGGGATAATAATAACGATGATGATAACCCCTTGCTAATTATTATTTTGCCACACCTAAATGTATTTAAATTCCAGCAAACAACCTATGTTAAAATGGAATACTGCGCAACTTTTGGAATTGATGGCGGCGTTTCCCCGGGATTTGGAGTAAAATATCCGATGTATGAAAAACGAGAGGAAGTGTTAACTGCTGATACTCATTTTAAAGCCGTAGTTGCCGCAGCAACACAAGCCCGACAATTTAGTTTAGATTATTTAAGCAATCCCCATAATGATTTAACTACAGTTACCTTGCTGGAATTATGCGATCACACTAGAAATCCAATAGATGTTAAAAAAGTTTTAAAAGATGTAGGATATAAGTCCATCCAGCGCTTTGAATGGGATGATGAAAATAGATTAGTTACCCGATGCTCGCAATTAGAACATCTTCTTTTAATTGGTATGCCCCGTTAACTATGTTCTTAAATTACCAAGAGATTTATACAACTAATACTACTCCATTCTTTTAGTCAAATAAATATCAATAATTTCTGCGGTAAGTGACAAGATTAAAGGGCCTAGAATGATGCCTACAGGTCCGAACATTAAAATTCCACCAAAAATTCCGGCCATAACAATAGCAGTATGAACTTTGGCTTTTCTTCCAATTAATTTCGGACGAAGGAAATTATCTATGCCGCCCACGAATATAAATGAATAAACAAACAACGCAATCCCTTTGATAATCAAATTAGTAGAATCTTGAAAAACGCCGTCTAAAACCAAAATGATTGACGCCGGTACCCAAACTACTCCGGTTCCTAAAATAGGTATTAAAGCTAAAAAAGCCATCATTAATCCCCAAAATAAAGGAGAGGAGATCCCAAAAATAAAAAATCCTAACGCACCTAATGTGCCTTGAATAAGTGCTACTAATAAATAACCATAAATAAGCCCGCGAAGAATTTCTTTTAATCTTCCTAAGAGCAAAGCTCCTTTTTTATGGTGAACACAAAGGTAGGAATAAATTCGGGCAACTAATTCTTCGCCATCTTTCAAGAAATAAAATAAGGTAAAAAACATTACAAATAAGTTCAATATTAGTTTAGGTACGCTGATTAAAAGTGCAGAACCTTTTTGGATAACCCACTCGGTAGCTGTTTTGAGTATATTCTTAATTTGCGAATTAACAAATTCATTCTGTCCAAGATCTTTAATCATTCCACAAAAAGTATTGCCGCAATCCCTAAACAGACCAACAGCCAGTTTTTGCTTTGCTATTACATAGATTAAATAAGATTCTTGCACTAAAATTTTTACAAAAAAAGCTGCCGGAATTACCAGCATCAAAAAAACAACTAAGCAAATTAGTAGAGAAGTTGCCGTTTTATTTTTAACTTTTTTTAACAGCCATTTGTAAACCGGATAAATGATATACGCCAGCAAAGCGCTTAAAAACAATGCTAGAAACAGAGGTTTAATCACAAATATAGATAAAACTAACAGCAGAACAAAAAAAAGCGTAGGTAAATAATTACTATTAAGATTATTAATCATGATAAAAGCAGAATCATTTCTTAATTTATAAAACTTTGTTTAGGATGGCACAATTCGAAAAGTGAGTGATTTTGCTCGTTTTTGTAATTAGCTTTGGCGAGTAGTTAAGAAATATTCTTGTTTTAAGCTCCTCTCTACTGCATTTCTTGTAAGTCCAAAAATAGAACTAAGAAAAAAGTGAGTGATTTGAGAAATGTATCACTCATAAAACGGATAGTGCCTTTAGGATTATATTTCAAAATAAAAAGTTTAAAAAAAAAGAAAAAGAAAAAAAAGAAAAAAATAGCCGGTTAAGGCTTATTTAGTTACTGCAGATTTACTGATGGTTGCATCACTGTAAGTGGTACCTTCAACTTCTACTTCAGTTCCACTTAATTCTGCGAACCTGTGTGCAATTACTTTACCAGCAAGTCTTGTGTCTGCGCCACTGTAACCAGCTACTAACATAGCTACATTACCATTAGCGTGCTCAAACAATTTAACTCTTGCTTTGCCAGGTGTAAATCCTTCAGTACAGTCTGCTGGGTTGCCCAACAATTCAGCTGCTACAGTGTTAACACAAGGCCCGCCAACAACGATTAAGTTCTGTGCTTTCACACTAGCAACTTCGCTGTCTAACTTGGTAGCGTCAACAATAGTTACAGCAACTAATTCTCCGCCACTTACTGTGGAGGTGCTAGTTGCTCCGCTAGTAACGTAAACTTGCGGTAACCTTTGTTTAGCTGGGTAAACCATAGTTATTTCGTCTGGGTCACTGCTTGGCTCACTATGAGTTATAAACGTACCCATAGATGTATAACCATACTTAACTTCAGTTTCTCCGTCAGGCGTTAATAAAGTTACACCATACAAATCCGCTCGTACTTCTGGACCAGCAGCTGTAGTAAGGTTTAGTATTAATGTTGATGGAGCAACGTTGTCGTAGTCATCTGCATTAGGTGTAGTCTGAGTAATCTGTACAAATGCTATTGAAGTTGAGTTAACACCAGCAAGGTCATTATAACCTAATAGTGTATCCATCGTGTTAGGCTTAAATGCCCATTGAGACCCAAAGTAGTCCACAAAAGTTATGTTTCCATTAGCAGCAGGCGCTCCCCCTGAACCATCTAAGTCAACAAAGACGGGGAAATCATCTACAGTTATACCTACACCATCAACACCAAAAGAATAACCACCTAACTTAATGGTTGCCGTTCGGTTAGTTGAAGATACTGAGTATTCTAAAGTTTCTCCACTGCCTATATTCTTAAATTTAATTTTTGGGCTAGTTTTGGAAACTTTATCTGCACCTTTATACTGCATCAAGTACGATTTTGCCGAACCATCCGCAGCTGTTCCGCCAGTTATGACGAAGAAGTCATCTTTTTCGACTACTTCTCCACCACCAGTAACTCTACCTTCACCAAGAACTAATCGCTTTTGATTATTCCTAGAGGTTGCTACGTGAGATTCTTCACCAAATGACAGGTTGGAAGTTCCTTCAGCATACGCAACTGGAAGTTCTACTGCATTTCCATCTCCGTCCATAAGTTGTAATTTGTATCTCTTGGATGAAGAGGTCTTTAGCTTTAACTCTTTAGTTTCCTGTTCAGCTAAGCCTTTGTATTCTACATCAAATGCTCCGCCAAAAAGAACTTCATCTTCATCACCAGCAGCAGCAATGACTTCGCTTAATTTTCCACCAGCAGGTACCCAGTAGTCATCATCAGCAGTCATGTTAAGTTCAATAGTGCTTAAAGTTGCCGTAGTTGCATCATCCGTACCAGTTATTACAACAGTAGTCCCATCAATATCTTCGGAACCAACTTTCATGTTGTAAGCTCCACCAGCTACAGTAGAGTTGTCGTCCCTTAATACTAATTTGGTTGCTCCTAAGTAAAACTCAGCAGAGTGAACCCCACCAGCATAACTTTGGTACAATACTTCAGAAACACCTATTTCACTACTATCAGAAAGAACATAAGTGTCTCCTACAGCTAATTTATTGGTTGCTTCTCCGTTTACGGTGAATTTTGCTTTGGTTGCATCAACATACGTTAAAGCAACTTCATATTCTTTTTCACCAACGGTGTACGTTTTAGTGTCTCCTTCTAACATAGTGTCATGAGTTGCCCCAGCCATTAAGGTTAGTTTAACACTGGTTGTAAGTCCCGTAGCAGGTCTTGTAGCTTCAACAATAGAATAATCGTTACCTAACATCTTAATATCGGTATTTCTAAAGTCGTCTAAGTAACCACCGGAAGTGGTTGCCGTTCCATCAGCATCGGTAACATCTGATTGAGCAGTAGATGCAAATTCCAATTTGTAATGGGTAATCTGCTCAGAACTTTTAAAGAAAAGGTGGTCTGCAGTTACTTCATCATCAGATTCGTCGAATTTTACAAGTCTGTTTTGTTTTGCTGCGGCACCATTCGACTCTTCAAAGAACATAAACTGCTGGTAGTCATAATTAGCAGCATTAGTAGAAAAAGATCCATCTACTAATCCACCTAATTCTGCATCACCAATAAAGGTGTTAATGTCTAAAAATGTTTCTCCAACAAGTGCAGAACTCGTGGCGTTGCTGTTAGCCAATTCTAAGAATTTAGAACTAGTTCCAACTTTCCAAGCATCTCCTTCAACTGAAACTGTAGAAACAGCTCCGGCTTTCTTATACTTCATACTTGAAGCAATGTCTGTCAAAGCCAAGTTGTCAATAGCAGCTGCATTTTCACCAACAACCATTAGGCCGTTGAATACCCCGTCAGAAACAAACATGTCTGGGTATTTACTCAAATCCGCAGCCATCGCACCCATAACCGTAGCACCGAGCATTGTAAAAACGGTACCAACAGTTAAAATGCGTTTAACCATTCGTTTTATTTTCATTTTCTAAACACACCTCCGTGTTTTGAATATGTTTTTTTTACTTTATTTTTTACTTTACTTCATTATTTTGTCTTATTGATTCATCTATAATACGACTCACCTGAAAGAATTTCGAAAAGCAGACCTATAAAAGTACACTTTTTCGATCTTATAGATGAATCAAACCTAGAAGGACTTACACATCTAAATCCCAAAACCACTAGGTTATCTACTAACTACCAAAAATCGATTTATAAGCCTTTCGTAAGAATTTGGACTTGAAAAGCGCCCCGCACCAGGAGGACGCCTAAAACCCCAAAATTTTACGCTTTCAGGGGTTCATCATTCAAAAATGATAAAACACGGTTCTAGAACAGGGTTCTAGTTTAGTCGTCGGTTGGGCTATTTTTAACTTTTTAATCAGCTTTTTTAACTTTTAACCTAGAAACACTTAAAAATATAAAGGTTTCCTGCTTTTTTAATGACCCAATTACAAGATTTGCCCCTTCCGGACTTCTTTAAAGCTTATTATTCTAAATTTCCCCAGCTTACTCCGGTTCAAGAGAAAGCTCTTTTAGCTGGTTTATTGGATAATAAATCATTATTAGTCTGTGCGCCAACAGCTTCCGGAAAAACGCTGATAGCGACCATAGTTATATGTCATAAATTAAATGGGGATAATACCACTAATAATGGGGGTAATCAAAGTGGTAGTAGTAGTAATAGTAGTAGTAGTAATGAAAAACACCAAAATACCTCTGGAAAAGCAATCTATTTAGTTCCTCTAAAAGCTTTAGCAAATGAAAAATTTAAAGAATATAAAGAGTTATTTAATGGAACTAAGTATAAAGTGATAATTTCTACGGGAGAAGTCGATTCTGAATCGAATTATTTAGCAAATTACGATTTATTAATATTAACTACGGAAAAACTAGATTCCCTGCTTAGGCATAGAGTTTCTTGGCTTTCAGAAGTTAAAACGGTAATTGTAGATGAGATTCATCTGCTTAATGATCCTTCTAGGGGACCGACTTTAGAAGTAATCCTGACTTTACTTAGAATGTTGATCAAACCCCAGTTAATTGGCTTATCAGCAACCATTGGTAATCCTCAAGAGTTAGCAACTTGGTTAGAAGCTACCTTAGTTGAAGACCACTGGCGACCGGTAGAATTAAAGAAAGGCATCCATTGGCAGGGAGAAACGGAATTCTTTCCAGGTCATTAGGATTCAAAGAAGTTATTGATTGCATTTAACGCAAAATCAGATTTAAAATTTGATTTAAATTTTGTTTACTTTGATTTTCTTTATATTGTTTAGCCAGTTCTCTTAATTTATCTGCGGAAATAGGAAAGCCTTTCTGTTCTAATTCGGTTTTAATCCGGCAGATAAATTCTATAAATTGAGTCAAATTGTGGGGTTTATCAGTTTTATAGCAACGTTCGAAATCTATCAAAACCGGTTGGTTTTCTTTAGTTATTAGTATATGTTTGAAAGGACGATGTAATTCTTCTTTGTTAATTTTAAGTTGATCTAATTCAAAACATTGCTGCAGCAGAGAAATCAAAACTAGTTTTATAGTTCCTTTGTCTTTGTTTTCCAGCCAATCTAATAAAAATTTGCCCTGAACAAATTCATAAGTTAAGTAATCTTTTCCATGAAATAATAATTTTGGACCGATAGAACGTTTATTTAGTAATTTTAACCACTTCGCTTCGTTAGTAATTCTGCCAACAGCAGTAGATTCTTTTCGATTTACTTTTATTGCAACTATTTGTTTAGTAGTTTTTGTTCCGGCGTAAATTACTCCTCTCTTACCGTGCGCAAAGTAATGAATATTTTTGATTCCTTTTTTTTCTAAAGTCTTAAGTAAGGTAGTTTTAGTTATCTTGTATACATATAATTCTTCAAACGCAAGTTTTTGCTTTCCTAATTCTTTAAACTGAAACAAATGATCAGTAAGGATTTGTTCTATTTTTGATTTATTAGTTAGAGAAGAAAATAAAAATAAGATTATTCCGGTTGGAGTTAAATAATTAGAAACTTGCTGAAAGAAGTGTTCAGAGATTTCCCAACCTTTTTTTCCGCCATATAAAGCAGCATCAGTTATGTTTTTGTCTTGCGGAAGATAAGGTGGGTTGAAAATAATACAACCAAATTGCCCGGTTACTTTTTCAAACAAATCGCTGTTTAGAACTTTGATTTTTTTAAGTTTTTTTTCGTGGATAGTTTTTTGTAAAACAGTAATGGCTGTTTTATTAATATCTACGGCAAGAACTTCTTTTACTTTAGGGCTATTTACCGCAGTTAGAGCTTGAATTCCTGATCCCGTTCCCATATCTAATACTTTACCGGACGCTACTTTTTTTACAAATTTATTTAATAAGTAAGAGTCTTCTGCAGGTTGATAAATATCCATTTTACTAATAAAAAGAACAATTTTCATAAATGTTACCATAAAAAATCCAAAAATTTAATAAACAAACATTAAAATTAACCCATATCCGGGCCTGTGGTCTAGCGGCAATGACAGCGCCCTTACAGGCATTTTTTGCAAAGTAAGGCGTTGATCCCCGGTTCGAGAAAGTCACTGCGTTCGTTCATTCGTGCGCAGGCTTACGAATTTCCGGGCAGGCCCATTCATTCTTCTATTATTTTTATGCAAATCCCGGACGAGAGAGGGTTACGAACGAAGCACAGCGGAGTGAGTTTACCCGGTTCGAGTCAGAATTTCCGGGCAGGCCCATTTATTTTCTAAATATATTCTTAAGAATACCCAAAAGCGCAGCTTTTTTATATCGAAAACAATTTCTAATGTAAATGCAACAGCAAATTATGGATTTATTGCTGAATCAGGATGAAGTCGGCTGGAAAACGATCATCCAAGATTTAGTAAAGACCGAACAGATGGACCCCTGGGATATTAATATTTCTTTGCTTACTGAAAAATTTATTCAAGTCATTAAAGCAATGCAGGAGCATGAATTTAAGATTTCAGGAAAAATTCTGCTAGCCGCAGCGGTTCTGTTGAAAATAAAAGCTACTCATTTAATTGATAACGACATCTTTAAATTAGATCAATTGATTAATCAGACTTCTGAAGAAGAAACGGAAGACTTATTTGACGAACTGGGAATAAGAAAGAATAAAGAAAAACAAGAATATAAATTAATTCCCAGAAATCCGCAGCCGCGAAATCGAAAAGTTTCCGTTGAAGACTTAATTAATGCTTTGCAGCGGGCCATGAGCACTAAAAAGAGAATCTTAGCCCAGCAAAGACCAGTTAAATTTAACCACCTTTATGGAAAAAAAGTTGATATCGTAGAAGTTATTCGTGACCTCTATCACAAAATTACTTATTATTCTAACAAGGACCAAACCAATAAATTAACTTTTTCCTCCTTGTTGCCTCCGCGAGCAGGAAAGCAGGAGAAAGTGTATGCTTTTGTTCCTTTATTACATTTAGAGAGCCAACAGAAAGTAGAAATTGAACAAAAAAAACATTTTGATGAAATTTTTATTACTCTTTCTAAAAATAAATCAGATAAACAACAGTCTTAATCGCTATAAATAGATAAGAATATCGCAAATTTTAATAACTATACACAACGGAGCACTGCAACTAATGAAAGCAATTGCTATAACTCCTTTGAAAAAGAATTCGCAACAATTAATCAAAGTAGATGAACCTATAATAACTGATGATGAAGTATTAGTAAATGTGCTTCAAGCGGGAGTTTGCCGAACTGATTTAGAAATTGTAGATGGATTATATGGCCAAACCCCGGCGGATTCAAATTATTTAATTATGGGGCACGAATCCATCGGAAAGATTGCTGAAGTTGGCGCTTCAGTGAGTTCATTTAACGTCGGGGATTTAGTGGTTAGAACTGTACGAAGACCCTGCCCAGAAAAATGTTTGAATTGTAAAAATGGTCAAAATGATATGTGCTTAACGGGAAATTATACCGAAATCGGCATTAAAGGAATCCATGGAATCATGTCTGAATATTATGCAGAAAATCCGCAATGGTTGGTTTCGGTACCTAAACAACATCAGAATATTGGGGTGCTGTTAGAACCATTAAGTTTTGTTGAAAAAGTTATTGATCAAACTTTGAAAGCGCAAACACGGATGTATTGGGATTTGAAATCAGCAGTGGTTATGGGTTCTGGGCCTATTGGCTTATTAGCGTCTATGGTTTTACGTACGATGAATGTAGAAACAAATGTAATTGCCAGATCCAGAAAAGGAAATTTAAAATCAGCAATCGTTGAAGAAACTGGCGCAAAATATTATTCTACCAATGAATATGGTATTGAAGAATTGGTGCACCAAATTGGAAAAGCAGACCTAGTAATAGAAACTACTGGTTATTCGCCGATGGTTTTAGAAGGATTAAAATTTCTTAATACTAATGGGGTGCTCTGCTTAACCAGCATAACTGGAGATGATCGCTTTAGAACGATTGATATTAGCAAGATAAATATAAATTTGGTATTAAACAATAATTTAATCCTGGGTGTAGTAAATGCTAACTATCAAAATTATGTTAGGGGCGTGGAAAGATTTAGTGAATTTGAAAAGCATTGGCCCGGATTAACTAGTAAATTAATTACTAATACTATTCATTGTTTAGATTACCAAGAAGCTTTCCACAAGAATTCTGATGATATTAAGAAGGTTATTTGGTTTTGAAAATTATCGGGTTTTAGGTAAGCCATTCTTAATAATGCTTTATTCTTAGGAGTATATTTTGGTGTGAAGAAAACTTTATTAACAGTTAAGATTAGCCAAATATTATGCCTGAACAAAAAATAAATTCAAACTTAACCGAATATCAATTATTGTGTAAAGCAACTGCCAAAAAATTTGAAACTTCTGAAAAAGAAATTCTAACTTGGGGTTTGGGAATTGCTGGAGAAGCGGGAGATGTTGCTTCCTGCATCAAAAAAACCTTTGCACATGATAATGACCAAACCACAGGGATACGAGAAAATATCGGAGATACTTTATGGTATGCGGCAATGATTTGTAGTTTTTTTAATTGGGATATGCAAGAAGTTTTAGAAGAAAATATAGAAAAATTGAAGAAGCGATTTCCAAATGGATTTACTATTCAAGATGCCCGAAGAGATGGCACTATGGTTGATTGGAATAAAAAATAATTATATAACCCTAATTTTTCCGTAATACTTCAGTAACCTGAAGCACTTTTGAGTATCTCCTGCATTTCCA
>JBBSWB010000014.1:0-10795 GCA_038046465.1 Nanobdellota archaeon | reverse complement strand
AGGCTAATAGCCTACAACCTAAGAGTAATTTTCAAGATGACTTTCTACTAAGCCAGACCTACCAAAAGGTTTATATACAAATTTATATGTTCTTTACCTAAGAAATATTTATATAGTGAGCCAAATCCCCAAAAAAGAGGTAACAAAATGGTTGAATTGATTAGTATTAAGAACCTAAGTACTGAAGGTAAACTATTTCTTCTTAAAGAATTAGGGTACGATTCTGATGGGACTTTTGTTACTGATAAGGGGGGCATTAAAGTTTGTGACCGGTATATTGATGAGCCAGTAAAAATTAATAATATGTTAATTTTTCCAGGAAGTACAATCATTTTAGATGATAACCCCTTGAGTATAGCTAGCTATCTTGAGGAGTTTCCAGATGCATTCTAAAGAACAGAGTTTAATACCTAATGTTGCCGAGGGAGTAACTAAAGGGGTTCTTTCTTGGGGAAAAGAAGAAATAAAAACTTTAGCTAAAAATTTTCTTGATAAAAAATTAATTTTTATTAATAATAAAGAAACAATCGATTTAGTTAAAGAGCAACTTAAAAGTGGAGACTGGTCACTTTGCAAACAGTATCTTAAAGATAAAAACTTAAAAATATTAGTTCAATTGGGATTAACATTAAGAAAATTAGAATCAAAACCAGAACAATTACAAGATTTAAAAAATAAAATTGTGAATAAATACGGGGCTAAAGGAGTACATGTTGCAGAGGTTGTTCAAAATGGCATTCTTACAGAATTTGTCGGGAGCATTGCAAGCAAAGCTCATTCAGAACATCAAATAATCGAATCAGTAGAAAATATATTGCTAAACGTAGATAAATTTTTTTTATTTATTAAATCCACCGATTCTCCCGAAAAGAAAGTACAAGAAATAAATATTAAATTACAAGCAAACAATCCAGATGCAATAATCTTATTTAGTTATAAATCAGCGATTGAAACTTGTAAACAGATTAAAATTCTTTTAGAAAGTGATTTAAAGAACTATTATTTAGAATCAAAAGAAGAAAAAGATAAATATTTAGTATTTATATTTCGTGAATCTGCAGATTTGTTCGAATGAGAATCATTTTTATTCATTTTTTTCTTAAATAAAAGTTTACCCAAAACAGAATTCATTGAAAAATTGCAACGTAAGCGTATATCCATTTAATTTTTTTTCAATTAAAGGATTAGGATGGATTAATTTTTTACTGGTCTGCCCTACTTTGAGAGTGATAATTTCTTTGCTAACGATTTCGCTTCTGGTTTTAACCACTAAAGCTTTTTGGTCGCAAGAAATTGCTTTTTCCTGTGAATCATAACAAACTAAATCTTTCTTGATAATCTCAATCGGAACAGCAATGTTTTTTCCTCCGCAATAATTAGGTATGGGGCGAACCGTCCAAGCCAATGCGCCAGCAGCTGCATAACTTCCTTGCCGACCATGTACTTTATAGCTTTCCCCATCGCTAGTTAAGATTTGAATATCTTTAATGTTACAGCTGGTTCCTGGGCAGTTAGTTACATTATAAAGAGAAGTTTCATCATAGACTATACATTTACTGTCAATACAGAATTCATTAGCTGTACACTCGCGGTGATCATCACACACTTCTGCACTGGTAGCTGCTTTTTCTGCATCGTATCCTTCAGTAGTGTCACAAATGGTATTATTGTTAACGTCTAAACAGCAGCCCCCCTCGGTAACAATGTGTGGGGGAGTACAGATAAAAGGTTTACTTTGTTCAAAGGATCCTTGGAAAAAGATAGCTTTTCCAATCGTTCCCTGAAGTAAAAAGATTACTCCAATAATTAATAAAACACTAACGACGGCAATGCTGATTATTTTTTTTGAATCTTGAGTTATTCCTGGTTTTATTTTTTCGGTTCTTTTTGCACTTTTAGTTTCTTTAGTTCCAGTTATGGCGAAATCAGCTGTTTTTGCAAAGTCAACTGTTTTAGTTCCTGTACCAATTTCTTCAGATTTTTCTTCTATCAGAGCTGGACGAGGAGCATTTGCTTTAAATTTTTCATAATTATGTTTAGCCGTTTCCTGGTAAGCCCATTTAATCTCTTCTTCTCCCCAGCCAGCTTTAAGTAATTCTTTCTTTAAATCGGCATATTTTTTCCCCTGTTTAATGTGTTTAGTAATATAATTTACAATTTCGGGATCTAAAGCGCCAGTTTTTTTCCGAGTAATATAATAAATTACGCCCCCGGCAACTAAAAAGACAATCGCAGAAATAATTAAAATCCAAGTAATTGTTTTTCGCTGGTTTAAGGTTTCTTGCACGGAATCTAAAGTAGTTTGGGTTTCTTCTATTTCTGTTTGCAGGCTGGATAATCCGGTTGCTAAGGTATTAGTTTGCGAGCCTACAGAATCTATACCTTGTTGGAAATCATTTTTTAAACTGGCAAAATTACTTTTTAGATTAGTTAATTCTCCTTTAAGCGTATTAATTTCGGTATTGGTCAAGCTGATTCCAGAAGTAGCCGTTGCTAAAGTGTTTTGAAGATTCTTTAAATCTTCTTCTAACAAAGTTATTTTTTGCTCCATAGTTGAAGCTTCTACGGGCGGTACGGGTAACGGCTCTGATTGGTTAGAAACTGGAACGAGCTCTTCTTCAGTTTCATTAAGAAAACAATTTCCAGTTAATTTATCACAATAAAACTGCCCTTCTATTTCTATATCTTTAAAATATCCCGAACAATCATAATCAGGCAGATCTCCCGTATCTGCGCAAGGAACTTCGGTATCAAAATCAGCTAAAGAAGAAACTGCTAACAGCAAAAAAACTATTCCAAACACTAAGCAAAGACTGCTTTTTTTCATAGTACCTCTTTTAATAGAGAGAAGATTATTTTTTGGTTTATATATTTATTGTTTGTTTTGGATTAAAATGAGGAAGAAGCGGAAAGAAAACATTTATATATCTTTAAGATTTTATTACCTCTTACGTATATTGATGTTTAAATATATATTTAAAAAAAGGAGGTTTTAGACAAAATGGTTCAAGCAGCTAAGAAAGTTGTTAACAAAGTGATTACTTACGCTTTTACAATCGGTGTAGTAATCGCTTTAGTGCTGGGGTTAATTTCAGCAATGCTTCCGCCAGAAATAACGCCGTGGTTAGTTAGTTTATTGATACTAGCAGGGGTTGTGGTTGGATTCTTTAATATTACCCCCAAAGAAGCTGAAAGCTATGTGTTATTTGTAACTGCAATTGTAGTTGTAACTAGCCTTAGTAAAGGTTCATTAATTGCTGTGCAATTTATTGGCCCTTACCTTGAGAGCATCTTATCCAGTTTAATGGCTTTCATCGTACCTTCAGCAGTAATTGTTGGAATAAAAGCAGTTATTAATTTAGCTGAAAATTAAGTTTTTTTTATTTTTTTTATTTTTTTTCTTTGTGTTTTGATAATTATTTGATAACAAACCAATATCAAAGGCACAATTCGAAAAGTGAGTGATTTTGCTCGTTTTTGTAATTAGCTTTGGCGAGTAGTTAAGAAATATTCTTGTTTTAAGCTCCTCTCTACTGCATTTCTTGTAAGTCCAAAAATAGAACTAAGAAAAAAGTGAGTGATTTGAGAAATGTATCACTCATAAAACGGATAGTGCCTAAAAATCGAAGATTATTTAAATTCTTAGATATTAATCCTTTAAAAGAGGAAACATGGATATTCGCATAAAAAAAGAAGTATTTCATAGATACCCTAATTTAAAAATTGCTTTTATTGCGGTTACGGATATTGATAACCGAACAAAATTAAAAGAATCAAAACATCTTCTTAATGAAGCAGAAAAACTCGTTCGGCTAACTTTTAATAAAGAAACAGTCAAAAGCCACCATTTAATTTCTCCGTGGGCGGTTGCCCGGCAGGAATTTGGCCGCAAAGCTAAACATTATCAAACTTCTGTGGAAAAGTTATTAGAAAAAGTGTTGTCGGGAAAAAGTGTTGCTGCTAAAGATACCCTCACAAACCTCATTCATTATCTTGCTCTAAAAAATATTGTGCCCTTTGCTATAGATGATCTAAAAAAAATAAATAAAGAGTTCACCTTTAGTATCGCCACTGGAAAAGAAAAAAAGAGATTATCGCCGGATTTAACTGAGGGTATATTTTATTGCCACGACTCTAAAACTATTCTGGGAACAAAATTAGATTACTGGAAAAATCCCAAAACCGCTTTAAGCACTAAATCAACTGCAGCTTTAATCCATTTGGATGCACTGCCGCCCTTGACGACTAAAAAAATTAAAGAAGTAGTTGATGAAGCCGGAAATTTAATCTCTGGTTTTTGTGGTGGGAAAGCTAAAATGTTTATCTTAGATAAAAAGAATAATCATAAAAAGATTTAAAGCTTATTTTATCTCGTAATTTATTTCTTGCACTAATCAGTATAAAAAAATAATATTTCTGATAAAATATATAAATAGTCTCTCTTTCTGATTCTTAATGGATTTTCAAAGCAAGATTATTGAACTGTTAGTTAAAGAAACGCGCTTGACCACAGAAGAATTAGCTGCTTTGCTAACTGTTCCTCCAGATCCAAAATTGGGCGACTATGCTTTCCCCTGTTTTAAACTAGGCAAAAATCCGCAGGAAGAAGCGCAAAAACTTAAAGAAAAAATAAAACTGCCCGAATATATTTCTAAAATAGAAGTTGCCGGAGCTTACTTGAATTTCTTTCTCAAGAATCATTCTTTGGCGGAGCAGACGCTTACGACCATCTATCAGCAGGCCAAAAATTATGGTAAAAAAAGTGATAATAAAAATAAAAGCCAAAAAATTGTGGTTGAATACTGCGGCCCTAACACCAATAAGCCGTTGCATTTGGGGCATCTTCGGAATATGGCTTTGGGCAATTCCGTCTGTAGAATTTTATCTTTTCAAGGAAATGAAGTATTTCCTGTAAATATTGTTAATGATCGGGGCATTCACATCTGCCAATCGATGCTGGCTTATCTTAAGTGGGGGAATAATAAATCTCCGGACAAGAAAGGAGACCACTTTGTAGGCGATTATTATGTCCTATTCTCAAAAAAAGCCCAGGAAGATGAAAACTTAAAACAGGAAGCACAGGAGCTGCTGTTAAAATGGGAGCAAGGAGATAAAGAAATAAAAACGGTCTGGAAAAAAATGAATTCTTGGGTCCTAGAGGGTTTTGCGGAAACTTACCATCGGTTTGGAATAAAGTTTGTTAAAGAATATTTTGAATCACAGTATTATCAACACGGAAAAGATTTAGTGCAGGAAGGATTAAAAAAGAAAATCTTTGAAATTGATCCGGCCGGAAATATTATTGCTCCGTTAGAAAAATATAAGTTTACCAATAAAGTGCTGCTGCGAAAAGATGAAACTTCGGTTTATATCACTCAAGATATGTATTTAGCTAATCTAAGATACCAAGATTTTAAATTTGATAAAATGATTTATGTGGTTGCGTCTGAACAGCGCCTTCATTTTCAGCAGTTGTTTAAAATTTTAGAATTATTAGAAAAAAAATATGCTAAGAATATGTATCATCTTAGTTATGGGTTAGTCCACCTTCCTTCCGGACGAATGAAATCAAGAGAAGGCACGGTTATTGATGCTGACGATATTATGGACGAAGTTTCTGCTTTAGCTGAAAAAGAAATATTGCTGCGGCACAAAGATCTCGGCAGCCAGGAAGTAAAAGAACGAGCTGAATCTATTTCCTTAGCAGCAATTAAATTTTTCATGCTGCAGACTGATGCAGTAAAAGACCTAGTCTTTAATCCAGAAAAATCCCTTAGCTTTGAAGGAGAAACTGGCCCTTATCTTCAATACACTCATGCCCGGGCTTGTTCAATCCTAGAAAAAGCAAACGATTTAACTCTTACTAACAATTTAGCTTTTGCTAATAATTTAACCATTACTAAACATATTAATTTTGACGCTTTTAACTTGCCAGAAGAAATAGCAGTAATAAGACATCTGTATAAATTTCCAGAAGTAGTTGAGAAAGCAGCTCAAACTCAGAAACCCCATTTGATTGCTCAATACTTGATTGCTTTAGCGCAATCCTTTAATGAATTTTATCATCAGTGCCCGGTAATATCTGAGCAAAAGAACCTCATGAAATCAAGAGTATTATTAGTGGACTGTGTACGACAAGTTTTAGATAACGGATTAAATTTATTAGGCATCGCTGCACTAAAAAAGATGTAAATTAAGGTATACCATGGCTTTTTCTCCTCTTTGTCAATTGAACCAGGGCTGTATGGGCTGCTGCGGGCACGATTTTGTTTCTAAAGCAAAAATTAAAGACGCTATCCGAAAGAACACCCAAGAGTTTAAAGCTGTAAATCCGCAGACCGAACAAGAATATTTGGCTTTTCGTGACCGTCGTCCGGCAATGGATTTACACCACGGGGTATGCAGGAATTTAATTGAAGAACACGGCTGGTTTACCTGTCCTTTGCATCCTGCCCTCCATGACGGAAAAGATCTGCGCTTAGGGCATTGCGATACCAATTATTTTTGCCGAACTGCCCAAGAGTTTATGACTTGGAATGATGGTCAGAAAAAAAGATTTTTTCAATTCATCAAAAGTAAAAAACGCAGTAATATCGATTATTCCTTAAAGATGGAAAACGGTTTTTTGCTGAAAGAATTTAAAGGCTAACTTCTGGGGGAGAATTAAATCTTTTCAATAAATAACTGCTGAATCCAATTTCAAATAAAGAACAGATTATCCCTGCTATAATTACTCCCATCCAGACCGCATTTGAAACGGTATTTAAGATATTTAAAATTAAACCGATCCCTACAAATAACACATTATTAAGAAGATGGTATAATGGAAGAACATACGCTATTTTTTCCACGCGCTGATGTTTGAACACCACCAGGGAAGTTAGATTAAAGAAAAAGAATAAGAAAGATAAAATAGCTAAAACTAAAGTGTAAATTCTATTGGTTGAATCAAGAAAAGCAAAGGTGCTGTTAAAAGTGTTGCTTAGAAAAATAAAAGCATTATCTGCCAAACTAATAAAGCCAAAAATTAAGGCTGTAATTAAATAAACTTGTAAAAACTTTTTCTTTTGTTTCATGCAATTAAATTATTGTTTTCAGGTATATATTTCTTTCTGAACTTCCGGTAATAACAACCCCATCATCCTCCCTGCACTGCCATCACGATAATCGGGTCCTGCCCGGATAATCGAATGAAACCCTAATTTTTCATATAATTTATGAACCGCTCCAGCTTCCCAGCAATTAACATAAGCCGCGGTAGCGCCCTTTTTTTTAGCAATTCTTAATCTAGCTTTGGTAAGAGCCTGACCTATTCCCATTCTCCGTGCATCGGAAATAACAGAGAGATGGGTAAGTATTACATCTTCATCACAAACCTTAACCCGGTCAGTTAAAGTAAAGTCATTTTCAAAATATTCTATAAAAGCTTCCCCGCCAAATTCTTGTTGCACCCCCCTTAGATATCCAAGTAAATGGTCTTTCAGGTTTCTGTTTCGAGCATAATATAATTGTCTTTGCACAAAATCTGTTTCATAAATGGGGTCATCGCGTACAAAATCATAAGCGGCAAAACCAACAACTTTTTTTTCTATGGTCGCAACAAGAACATGGCTGTTTGCTAATTGTTCTTGAAACTGTTTTATATTTTCTTCAATACCCTCTCCTAAAGCAGGTAGAAAAGTTTCTCTGCAAAGCTGAATTACTGCTTCGTTTTGCTCTTCTGAACAAGTATCGATTATATATAACTTAGGCATTTTATTTAAAAATAGATGAAAATATTATAAATGTTCACTAAGATAACGCAATCTTTTTAAAACCGGCGGTTATTTGATAATTATTGGGCCTATGGTGTAATGGATACTAAATGTTAGCCAAAAAGCACAAGCGGCTTCGGACCGCTTAATCAGGGTTCGAATAAGCTTTGTTAATCAAAAGCAGAGCTTCGGTTTTCCCTGTAGGCCTATATTTATTTATACTAAAAGAGATTAAGATAGAATATATTTAAAAAAAACAAAAAATAGGTGATTTAAATGGAAAAAATTCTTATTAATCAAAATGTAGCTATTCTCTGTGATGGAAATAATATTGAAAGGAGCATTCATGAACAAAGCAAATCAGTTACAACCATGATTAATTTTGACACGCTTATTCCTCATCTTCTTAATGGACGGGGATTAAACCGGCTAATTTATTTCCGTGAAGGAAAAAATATTTCTTCCAAATTAGCAGAGAGACTTCATCAAAATTATTATGGTTCAGTTATACCCTGTCATAAATCTGCGGACATTCCTTTGTCTATCAAAGCAACCCAATTATCTTCAAAAGTAGATACTATCATCATTATGTCCGGTGATTCGGATTATCTTGATTTGGTCGTGCACTTAAAATCAGAAGGGGTTCGGGTAGAGATTGCGGCAGTGCAGGAAACCTGCGCTAAAACCTTAATCGAAGAAGCAGACCATTTTTATCCCATCACCCGAGAAGACTGGTTCGTTTACAATCCGCCAAAGCAGCTTAAGAAAGCTTTCAAAAAGTAGGATTCTAACCCTCAAAACATTTATAAAACTGCTTTCTTTTTAGCTAGTTATGGTTCTTGAGAAATTAGGGGATTCATTAAAGAACACTTTAAGCAAGATTACTAAGTCTATTTTTGTAGATGAAAAACTAATTAACGAATTAGTTAAAGATTTGCAACGCGCTTTACTTCAATCAGATACTAATGTCCAATTAGTCCTTAAGTTTAGCGGAAAAATAAAAGCGCGCGCTAAAGAAAAAGCGCCACCCGGGATTACTAAGCGAGAGCAATTGATTAATATTGTTTATGAAGAGTTGACTAATTTCTTAGGTAAAGAAGCGCATGAAATTAAAATTTCCAAGAAACCGACCCAGATTATGCTGGTGGGTCTATTTGGCAGCGGGAAAACCACTACTGCCGGAAAATTAGCTAAATTTTTCAAAAAAAGAGGATCTAAAGTTGCAGTTATGCAGACGGATACGTGGAGACCTGCAGCCTACGAACAATTGAAACAGTTAGCCGAAACTGTGGGCGTTGATTTTTTAGGAATTAAAACTGAAAAAGATCCGACTAATATTTATCTGGCGTTTGAGAAAAAAATTAAAGAGTATGATGTGGTTATTATTGATACTGCAGGAAGAGATGCTTTATCTACTGATTTAATTGAAGAATTAAACAACCTTCAGGGAATAGTTAAAGCGGATGAAAGATTATTAGTTATTTCTGCCGATATTGGACAAGCTGCCCAACAGCAGGCTCAAACTTTCCATGACACTTGCAGAATCACCGGAGTAATAGTTACTAAAATTGAAGGTACCGCCAAAGGGGGAGGAGCCTTATCCGCGTGCGCAGTTACTAATGCGCCCATTACCTTTATCGGCGTTGGAGAAAAAATCGATGATTTAGAAATCTTCCATCCCCAGCGGTTTGTAGGCAGGCTTATCGGCATGGGCGATTTGGAATCTTTATTAGAAAAAGCCAAAGAAGCCATTTCCGAAGAAGAAGCCAAAGATTTACAGGAAAAATTTTTGCAGGGAGATTTTAATCTGGTCGATCTGTATCAGCAGATGAGTTCTTTAAAAAAAATGGGCTCCTTCCAAAAGATTATGGAGATGATGCCGGGCATGGGTTCTTTAAAACTGCCTAAAGAGATGCTCGATGTACAGGAAGGAAAGCTAGAGCACTGGAAATATGCCATGGATTCCATGACCAAAGCAGAATTAGAAGACCCAGAGATTATTACTGCCGACAGAATTGACCGCATTGCTGCTGGTTCGGGATTAAAGATAGGTGAAGTACGAGAATTATTAAAACAATACCGCCAAAGCAAGAAGTTGATGAAGATGTTTAAGGGCGAAGGCGACATCAATAAAATGATGAAAAAGATGGGCGGAAAGTTACCGAAAGGGCTGGGAAGATAAATTTCTTTTGTCGTAGGGTTGAACGAAGTGAAATCCTACTTGAGTGAATTTCGATCAAACCTTTGCTGAACGAAGTGAGCGCAAAGGTTGGTGATGCAGAAGATGGGTGGGAAACTGCCTAAAGGACTAGGAAGGTAATCAAAAAAGTGTTAGAAAATAAATTTTGTCTTTAAACTTGTTAATCGGATTATTCCAAATGTTTTCCTTCTATGGGCAGTTCTTTTCTAAAGCCGCAGTTCTTGCAGTACCAGACTTCAAAAAACCCGTCGGCAAATTTATGTTGGCCTTCATGTAATTTCTGATGGCATTCCGGACATTCGGTAATCATAAGCAAGAAATCTTTTAATGGTTTAAATAGTTTTGTACTGTTAACTAAAGTCTTCCAACTTGTCTTAAGATATATCTTAGTTGGTCGATACGAATAGTTCTTTGGTGGGGAATGCCTGAAATATACGTCCCTCCCTGAGTTAAAACTTTAATATGTTTACCCCCTTCTTCTAATCTGAATCCTTCTATTTCTAAATAGTTTTTTAGCTCGTTGAATTTAACTTCTCCAAATCGTTTGTTTTTGATCATTTCTTTTATTATTTTCCAACCCGCCATATTCAGTAAAGAAGTTTTTAGTATTTAAATAGATTACTAAAAATTAATTTGTCAAAAGTTTAGATTTCAATAATTTTTTGCAGCCGCACCTGCGGTGCCTTGAAGCTCGCTTACGCTCGCACGACGTACCCCACGCAAAGCATTGTTGCGGTCGCCTACGTTACGCTCATCGGCATAGAAGTTAGAGCTGCTGTTGAAACTGTTGAGCCAACAAGCCCGCGCAATTGGACTTTCTTTTGCGTGTTTTTTAACATAA
>JBBSWB010000013.1:0-4747 GCA_038046465.1 Nanobdellota archaeon | reverse complement strand
GCTTTGCGTGGGGTACGTGCGAGCGGCAGCGAGCTTCAAGGCACCGCAGGTGCGCCGAAAAATGGAAGTGCTTGCAGGACAGCAGCAAAAAATGAATTTAAAACACATTACGATGCAATTTTAGCAGACCCTGAAAGCGCAGTTAAAGCTATGGATGATGAAATCCTAGCGGGTATTTTGGGTTTAGCATCAAGATACGCATCTACTAAAATAAGATAAACTAAAATGGCCGATAACATTCAACCTATATTCATTATGCCAGAGGACACTAAAAGAACTACAGGCAAGGATGCACAACATAATAATATTGCTGCGGCGAAAGCAGTCGCCCAAACAGTAAGAACCACATTGGGGCCAAAAGGTATGGATAAGATGATCGTTGATTCTTTAGGTGATGTGATCATTACTAATGATGGGGTAACCATTTTGGAAGAAATGCAGATAGAACATCCGGCAGCTAAAATGGTGGTAGAAGTAGCTAAAACCCAGGAAAATATGGTCGGTGATGGCACGACTACGGCAGTAATTTTGGCGGGAGAATTGTTAAAAAAAGCAGAGGATTTGCTTGATCAAAATATTCATCCTACTGTATTAGCAAAAGGGTATCGGTTAGCTGAAGCAGAAGCGCAAAAATTATTAAAAAAAGCAACTAAAACCATCACCATTCACGATGATATTCTGCTTAGAAATGTAGCCATTACGGCTATGACTGGCAAAGGTGCAGAAGCTAATAAAGAAAAATTAGCCGATTTAATCATGTTGGCAATTAAAAAAGTAGCTCAGGATAAAATTAATTCAAATGATATTAAAGTAGAAACTATTACGGGCGGCAGCGTAGACCATAGCGAACTAGTGGAAGGAATCGTTTTGGACAAAGAAAGAGCCCACCCCAGTATGCCGGAGAGAGTAGAAAATGCCCGCGTAGCTTTATTAGATTCTTCATTAGAAATTAAAAATACGGAAATCGACGCTAAAATCCAAATCACTGATCCGGCGCAATTAAACGCTTTTTTAGAACAGGAAGAAAGAACCTTGCAGCGGATGGTAGAAAAGATTACCAGCACCGGAGCAACGGTGGTTTTCTGTCAGAAAGGAATTGATGATTTAGCCCAGCATTTCTTAGCCAAAGCAGGTATCTTGGCAGTTCGCCGAGTTAAGAAAAGTGATCTGGAAAAATTGTCCCGGGCGACCAATGCTAAAATTATTAGCAATTGGAAAGAATTAACTGCTGAAGATTTAGGTTATGCCGGCATGGTTCGAGAAGAAAAAATTAATGATGAAGAAATGATTTTTGTGGAGAAATGTTCCAATCCTAAAGCGGTAACTTTGCTAGTTCGAGGAGGAACGGAGCACGTTACTGAAGAAATTAAACGAGCAGTAGTTGATGCCTTTGGAGATTTAGTTGCGGCATTAAAAGACAGTTTTATTGTTGCCGGAGCAGGAGCAATAGAGATGGAAGTTGCTAAAGGTGTCCGCCAGTATGCTGGAACTTTGGGTGGTAGAGAGCAATTGGCTGTGCAAGCTTTTGCCGATGCTTTAGAAGTTATTCCGCGCACTTTAGCAGAAAATGCCGGTTTAGATCCCATCGATGTGTTAACCCAATTAAGATTTGCCCACGATAACGGCCAGCAAGGAGCAGGAATTAATGTTTTTACCGGCAAGGTCATGGATGCTTGGGAAGCAGGAGTTATTGAGCCGCTGAAAATAAAAACCCAGGCCTTATCTTCAGCAACCGAAGTAGCGGAAATGATTCTTAGAATAGATGATGTGATTTTGGGCGGAAAGAAAGAGATGCCTCCGGGAAGAATGCCCTCAGGAATAGATGGAATGTAGATTTAAAAAAGCTGTTTTCTTACCCAAAACCTTTTTAATCCCTTTCTGTTTTAAGTGATTATGAAAGTAACCAACCTTACCGCGCTGTTTCATCTAGCAATATTGCCTTTTCTAGTTTATTTTATCAGCCAGGAAACGCTTTCCTATTCGTTTGCAGCAATCTTGCTCTTGTTTGTTTCTGTTTTTATTGATTTTATTGAAAAAAGTTTAGAAAGAAAAAAAACAGTGCATTCCTTCCTTCATCCTATCGCCGATAAAATGGTGGTGTTAGTTCTTTTATTCATTTTTGCACTACGCGGTTCTTTTTCACCAGTAGTATTCTTAGTTTTGTTCTTAAGAGATATTACTATCGGAATTATCCGTATCTTAGCTTCCCGCGATGATGTTATTATCAAAAGCAGTAATTTTTATGGAAAACTAATCACTTCTTTCCAATTTGTGTTAGTGTTTAGTTTACTGATTAAAGATTTTGTATTTTCTATATTAATATTTGACTTAACCGGTTTTATCAATGCAACGTTGGTAGTTTTTTCTACGGTTTCTTTGCTGTTAGCAGTAATTTCTATCGTCCACTGCGGATATATTTACGGGAAGGGATTAAGGAATAGAAGAAGGTTAGGAAAACGAATTGAGCAGGAAAAAATAATTATCCTTGCTAATAAAAAATCCGGTGGCTATCGTGATGCATATAGAAGACATCTGCTAAAACTTTTTGCTAAGAGGAGGAAAGCTAAAATTATTTACTTATCATCCGGAAAAAATATGTTTGCTGGAGTTGGCAAACTAGTAAACGAGGCTAAGCAAGTGATTATTGCCGGCGGAGACGGAACGTTCGAAAGCGCGTTGAACTGTAAGTCATTACAAAAGAAAAGTTTGGGCTTTTTTCCATTAGGGGCGGGAAATTCATTTTATTCTTATTTTTATAAAGGCAAACGGTTTGAATATCTGCGTTCCCGATTCAAATTTCAAGAAGTCCCGCTAGATGTGTTAGAATTAGAATGGGATCAGGGAAAAATAGAAACTTTGTTTTTGGGTTTAGGCAGTGATGCGGAAGTTATCAAAGCAATAAAAGACCGAAAGCAGCATACTTTATCTAATTATATTTCTGCCAGTTTAGCTGTAGCTAAAGGGCCGAAAGTACAATATGATTTTACCTGCACGGTTGATGGTAGAGAATATTATTGGAAAAATGGTATTGGCCTTCTGTTAGGAAAAGTTCCGTATATCGGATTTGGTATTCGATCTTTACTGGGTTCTATTAAAGAGACTGACGGCAATATTTTAGGGATGGCTATTGTTAACACCCACTCACCAATTTTTAATAAAGCATTAAGGGTTTGGTCGTTGTTGTTAACGCAAATGAGTTTAGCCAAATCTCCTTTAGTGCCTTTAAAAGGAAAAGAGTTCATGGTAAAAAGTGAGAAATCAGTTCCGTTGCACGCCGGCGGAGAATTCTTAGGATATACCAAACAGATCAATGTCAAAGTAATCAGAAAACAGAAAGTATTGATGATTTAAAAGGGAATGTTTTTAAAGAATTTATTGTTTTTCATTCATAGTCATGGCGGCCATCGTTCAATGGTAGAATAAGGGACTGTGGCATGCATTGCATATAGCAATCCCTGGACGGGGGTTCGATTAAGTTTTGATTAAAGTAATAAACCAAACTTCGACTTTCCCCCTGGCCGCCCTTTTATTTTAAAATTTTAAGTGGTTTTGCAATTCTTTAATTATTTTAGGGATTTCTTTTAATGCTTTTTCCACAGTTTCTTTAGAAATGTCTCTGCCGTAATAGTTAATGCCATTTCTTAGCTTTCTATAATAATCAAACTTTAAGGAAATGGATTCTTTATTTAATAAGTCTTTAAGAAAGAGGGTTATAACTTCATGTGAATTAAATTTATATCCCTGCAAATAACCAATTGCTTCACAATACTGTCTTAATGCTTCGTATAATTCTCTTAAGATGCTTTTGTAATTATGTTCTTTAAGTTGCAATTCTTTGGCTGCCAAAAGCGCATCATTCGCAGACTTAATAAGACTTTTAGCTCTTATTTTATCTTTTTCTATTTTCTTGGCATAACCGTCGTCTAAGCTTTTCTGAAAAAACATCACAAGACCTCTAATTTTCCTGAAAGTACCAGGCCATTGCAAATATTGTTAATCAATTCCGGATTTTTAATTTTCATGTTTTGGAACTCTTTTTCACTAAATTTGTGCAGACTTATTCTTCTTTTTAAACTTTTTTCATATTTTTCTGTTTTAAACTCTTTTAGTATATTTGTAAGAAGAAATAAGTCAATATCACTGTCTTTAGTATTTGTAGCATACGAGTAACTGCCAAAAAGAACTATGACTGGATAATCATAAAACTGTTCCAATTCTTCTGTTACTTCGGATTTTCTTATTTCTTCTAAATTATGGTATAATTTTAAATTTAAGAATTGTTTGTTAGAAACATTTGCCGAATAAGCCGGATACAGCTTAGCTTTTTTCTTTTTAAGCAAACCTTCTTTAACTAATTGATTAAGATAGCTTCTTACAGTCATATGGTTCAATTTAGCGAGCCTAGCGATTTCTCTAATATAAAATTCCGCAGTAGGATCTTCAAAAAAGTACTTTAATATAGCTAATTTTTTATCCATGTGTATAATAGAATATACATTTGTATATAAATGTTTCCATAATAATTTCTTAGGGCATAAGGGCATTACATAAGCGGAGGCTTAACTATTTTACAGCAATTTTGTAGGCATGGTTGTTACCCAAAAGTAGCGAAAGATTTAAAAATAAACGGCTATTTATCTTTAAAATTCACACTTATGGGGGCTTTAAAAAATGAAACTAGACATTATTGTTGGAAATTTAAGAGATGCGTACAAGCAAGCAGTTCCCGGCACATTGTTACACGTTG
>JBBSWB010000012.1:23126-32210 GCA_038046465.1 Nanobdellota archaeon | reverse complement strand
CTAAGTTTAATCAAACAGTAACTTTAAATGTCACCAATTGACGACTTGTCCCCCAATTAATTTTGAATGATTGTATCATTTTATATTCCTTTTATAATTTTAATGTTTTAGCTGCGGTATAAAATTTGCCCGCACCCCACGAAAATGAATGTAGGTTCCATTAAGGTCGTCGCAGCAATTGCAATCGAAAATGAAACTATCGGCACCAGCATAGAGCCAGACCTCACTTGAGGGTATGTCTCTTCTACTTTCGGTCCAAGGCGTCCCGAGGGATGGTCTTTTTCCACTCGCTTCATGAAGCACTGTCACTGCATTTTTTACGTCCTTGCACATCAGCAGAGCTTGAACGGCGTCTTTTTGAATTTTAGTTGCTTTATGAGGATGTCTGACTTTCTTTTTCACGGCTTCATCCAGCCAGTAATTTCTTCCTCCTGTAGGAATAGAGCATTTAACAGATACAACTCCGCGATGAAGTATTCTATTCTTTGAATACTCTATCTCCGTACCAGTGCACAGCTCGCGTGTATTTAAATCATTAACAATCCCTTTTAGCGCAGGGTTTCTCGTCTCGTGCAGGCGTTCTATAATCGCGTATATCTCTGGAAGCGTAGGCAATCTTCTCCCGTCGTTACAAGTATAGAAATAAGTCTCACATTTATTCTGCGACTTTACTAAATATTCTCCACCGTCTCTGCGGTGGACAACTTCACCATCTAATTCTAAGCGTTTGTAAATTACTGCCGGCTTGCCGTCCATTCCATATAAAACAATATTTTCTAGAACTATTGGCTCAACGGTTCTATTTTCTGCTGATTGTGAATTTGCCATGTTTACCTTCTCCTTCCCGTCCTTCTTGGAGCAATCTTACCAACTTTTCTTCCTGGAGGAGCACTCCTAGGCGATTGGGTTGGTCTTCCTTTAATATGTGAGCATTTTCCTCCGAAGGGGTGATCAACTGCGTTCATGGAGATGCCACAAACCTTTGGATATAATTTATTACGAGCGCGCATTTTTTTATAATTTGTTCCTGCTTTAAGGAAGGGTTTTTCCGTTCTTCCGCTTCCAGCCAAAACGCCAATAGCTGCTCGACAATTTGGCAAAAAGATTTTTTCTTTCTTAGAGGGTAATTTTATTCTTACTGTATTTTCATCTTTAGCGACAATCTTAGCAAAGGTTCCGGAAGCTCTTACTAATTTTCCGCCATCAGCAGGTCGCAATTCAATATTATGAACTAAAGTCCCTTCAGGGATATCTTTTAATGCCAGAACGTTACCGACTTTAAGTTCAGTACTGGTTCCAACGGAAACTTCATCACCAACTTTAATTCCTTCAGGAGCAAAAGTTAAATGTTTAACCCCAGTTAGATAAGCAACTTCCATCAAAGGCGCGCTATGTCCTGCACAGTGGATCAATTCAGTTACCCTACCTACGGTTTCTAAAGCATAATGTTTTACTTGTCCTTCAAAGTGGTGTCCAGGAGAGCGGTAAGTATTAGTTCCTCGTCCCCGCCTTTGTTGAATTATTCGTTTACCCATGGTCCTAGATCAATCCTAGATCAGCGCTAACGTCTGAAGCCAAGCTTTCTCCTCCCAACTTAACATAAGCTTTTTTCTCACCACTAAATGAATTTTGAATATTAATTTTGACTACTTTTACTTTAAATAATTCTTCTACTGCTCTTTTTACATCTGCTTTGGTTGCTCGAGGATGAACTACAAACACTAATTTATTGTCAAATTCAATCTGCCGGATGCTTTTTTCTGTAGACAGAGGATATTTGATAATCTGATAAGGATCAAATCGTTCTTCTTTTAACTGATGTTCCTCTGCTATTTTCAGTTCCGGTAATTTTTTTGTTTGAGCCATGTTTATAGGAATAATTTTTCATCAGCTATTTTTTTAACTGCTGGTTCGGTCCATAAAGTAATTCGGCCAGGCACTGCTCCAGGAGCTAAAAATTCAGCGTTTAAGGCTGCTGCGGCTACTGCATCTACCCCAGGAACATTCTGGGCTGCTTTTAATAATGCACAGTTACCGCCAGTAACAATTAAAACACTTTTTTTGCGTCGATATTTTCTTCCCCTCATCGTGCCTAATCCGGCCCGAACTTTTTTGAATAAGGATCGTTCTAATTCTGCATCAAACCCTAATTGGCTTAACATAGTTTGTACATCTTGGGTTTTGCTGATATTTTCAGCAGGAGCAGCTAAGATAAAAGGATATTCTGCCGGCACTTTGTGCCCACGAGTTTCTACAAAAGTCTTGTTTACGGTTGCTGCTATCGCCGAACGGATTGCTTTTTGATTTTCTTTTTTATTGATTTTTTGTTCTTGAATTTTAGTTGCTTTAGGAGGATGCGCTCTTCGTCCACCAACTGCTTGCGGTGAAAATGCCCCTACCCAGAAGAATCGTGTTCCCCGACGAGAAAGTATTTTTCGGTTACATCTGCTAATTCCTAAACCATAACATCCTCGGTATTTTCTTCGTCTTTTAGTTAACTTAGAAGAATGCCGTAACCCAGCTAAAGGAGTTGCACCATATAGTTGGCGAGCGGCACTTTGTAAAGCCTGAACTGCTCGTTTAATTAAATCTGGCCGGATTTCTTCAGAAAACTGACTAGGCATACTCATTTCTCCAGTTTTCTTGTTTTGCGAATCCAGTATTTTTAATTTCATGGTTAAGGTAATTGTTTATTTTTGTTTTTTAGTTTAGTTAGTTAAAGAGGTATATTTTATTTCAGGCGCATCTTTAGTCATTTTTGGATTTGCTCTGATGGAAGGAGTTAGTACTACTGCTCTCTTCTTAGGGCCAACGATGGAACCGCGTAACAAGCAATAAGCGTTTTTTACTAGCCCATAATGCCCTTTTCCTCCCGTAGGGGTTATTTCTTTACCATCTAAACCTACTTTTAACAGTTGTTTATTATATTCTGTTCGAGAGTGATAGCCCATCTTTCCAGATTGAGGAACTTGAAACTGTACTCGTTTAGGTGTCCACGAACCAAGGTTACCAATTCCTCGTTTAGTTTTTTCAGCTTTATGCTGTCGAATAGGAACACCAAATCTTTTTACTGTACCTTGGAAACCTTTTCCTTTAGAGATTCCATGAACATCTAGAGAAATTCCTTTTTCAAATACGTCTTCAATTTTGATTTCTTTGCCTAAAACTTCTTTTGCATAAGCTAATTTTTCTTCTTTGGTTCCGCCCAACATTATTTCCATCAATTTGGGTTTCTTAGTACCAAAGGTAGTTAATTTAGGATTAGAATGGACTAAAATTCGCACATCATCAAAATCAGTTACCTCTTCTGCTTTCTTTCCAGCTTTCTTTGGTAAAGGTATTTTCTTACCTAATTCTTTAGCTAATTTTCCAGCCAGAACGGTCGCAACTTTCTTTGGACCATATAAGAATTTTTTATAGAAACAGATACCGGCAACGGTCATGGGAGGACAGTCAACAATGGTTGAAGCCACCATAATATTTTCGCCTTTGGTTTGTGATTTTGGTTTGTTATCGACGACAAGAAGATGGGTCATCCCAGCTTTATAACCAATAAAAGCAAGGGGTTTAGCTTTAACGCTAGTAGTCCAAGTTCTGATTCGGGCTACTGAGTGTCTAGACCTTTTTCTAGGCCAGAACTGCATACTTCCCCGTCTTGGTTTTCGTATATTTCCCATCGTTAATTAACAGCCTATTTTTAACGCCCATCAAAGAATTGCTCCGAAGATGGTTGTTTTTTCAGGCCAATATCGTTAAATTATTTAATTGGTCGATCCAATCAGTTTAATTTAATCAGTTTTCCATCAGGATAAACGGTTATTTATAAATGTTGTGGTAATTATGCGAGTTGCTACTTTAGGATAACAACTAACAAAAGATTTAAAAAGTAACTAACAAAAAAGAAATAAAACCTTAAAATGACTTCACCACACACCGATATTGAAAGTGCACTTGCTTATGCTAGTCACGATAAAGAGGGCTTAGTTATTAGTTCACAATATCGCCTTGATCAAAAAAACGAGCATTTCGAAAAATTATTATCTGAAGTTAGGAGTATCGATGATTTGTTGGTGTTACAAGAAAGATTAGAAACCGATCTGCCGTGGTTTAAACTAGCTTCTGATGAAAGTGTTAAAGATTATTTTTCACGCTGGAACGTCCATATTGAAAATCATTCTGATTTAGAATTATTTGCCGCAGCCTTATCGCAGAGAATTGCTGACTTGGCGGTATCAGATTCAACTGCCCAGAAATACCAAGAAGAAAAAAAATATAGATTGCAATTAAGAAACCTGCCTGCTGCTTTATCACAATTTAAACAAACCCAGCAAAGTTTTGATAGTCTTGCCGAACCTTTAGATGCCCTGCTCCGATATGTGTACCAAGCTGTTACCGAGCAAGACTTTAGCATGGATGAAGATGGAGCAACGGCTACGCAAATATATTCAGGAAGAATTGAACTTAGCTTATGCCGGGAGAACAAAAAAGTTGTAGGATTATGTTTGGATTCTGGAAGAGATTTTGAAAACCAACCCGATTTTAATAAAACTACCTTTTTCGTTTACCCAATCTACCAAGAACGGGAAGTTACAACTGAAGGGCACACTTGGTATGGAAGAAAAAAAACAGTTACAGAAACAGAAATAACTGACCAGATAGAAAGGATGATTATCCGTCCAATGGACGTGCTTGATCATTACCTGCCAACGTCAATTTGTAAATCTGCTCGAACTAAAATGTATCGCTTCGAGCCTCCGACAAAAAAAATTAGTAACAGTCCCGTGGGAAAGGTAACGTGCTGGTGTTATTATCACTTTGGTTATCATGAACTCAACATCCCTAGTTTAACAGCTCAAGAATTTCTGCAAACGGCTAGAACTTGTGCTTTAGAAACGCCTGATACTCACCTGCAGCCGTTTAGAACGCTTCTGCAAACTCTCTTTAACCTACCAAAATACATGCATAACTATACAGTTAAATTAAACCAAGAGATGAAAGACATAATAGATAATATTCCAAATGGAGAATAAGATTTATATTGGCGCTCTTTCTTTTAATCTAAAATGAAATACTTGTTCACTAATGTGCTGGGAAGTTTTGTCCTAGATGACAAACTTAACTTTGTTGATTCTACTCTGTTCAAAACTGTCGAAGAATATAATAATAAAGAAAAAGCAGAAAAAAAATTAAAAAGCAAATATAAAGAGCTGCAATTGCTGCCTACAGAAAAATTATTCCAAGTCTTATCCTTATTTCAAGATAAGAAGTATTTTGCTGAATTTCATCAAAAAAATATTCAATTGACTAAAACTTTAATCAAACATTCTGTGGCTGAAGACCAATTGATTATGCAGGCAATTGCTAACATTAACGAATTAGACAAGAGCAATAATCTGTTAACTAAGCGCCTGCGGGAATGGTATGGTCTTTATTTTCCAGAGTTCTGTAAAGAGATTTCTAATCCAGAAAGATTTGTGGAATTAATTGCTGAAAAAAGTAAACAAGAATTGATGAAAGAAATTGATTTCAGCGAAACTGAATCGATGGGTGCTGAGTTAGAGAAAATTCACGTCGAAGAAATAACTTTACTTGCGCGGGGTATTTTAAACCAACAGCAGATTAGGAAAACACATGAACTTTATCTGCAAAAAGTAATGCAAAAATATTGCCCCAACATATCTGAATTAGCCGGAGTAACTATCGGAGCAAGACTGATTGAGTTAGGCAAAGGATTAAAACATTTAGCCATGCTGCCGGCATCAACCATCCAATTATTAGGAGCAGAAAAAGCTTTATTTAGACACATCAAAACTGGCAGCAAAAGCCCAAAATATGGAGTAATTATTAATCATCCTTTAATTCAAAAAGCAAAGAAAATTGATAAAGGAAAAGCTGCCCGTATGTTGGCAGATAAATTATCTTTATGCGCCAGGTTAGATTACTTTAAAGGTGAATTTAAAGCTACAGAGTATCGACAGGAATTAGAGGAAAAATTGCAATGAATGAAATAGAATTAAAAGTGTTGGACATTAATATAGAAACAACCGTTGATAAACTGTACGGTTTAGGTGCACAAAAAACTTTTGCCGGAGAAGTGCAAATAGTCACTTTTGATTTTCCTAAACCGCTAGATAAAAAGGGGCGAATTCTTAGAGTAAGAAAAATGGGCGATTCGGTAGAATTATGCTTTAAAGGAAAAGTAGATGAAACCCAGCAGAAAGTAAAAGTCCGAGAAGAAATTGAAGTGACTACTAATAGTTTTGAGAATACCATCAACCTATTTGAAGCTTTGGGATTCCAGGTAAGCTACGAAGGAAAAAAATACCGAGAATCGTATATTTTAGGAAAGGCTAAATTTGATATTGATGTAGTTCCTAATCTCCCTCCTTTTTTAGAGATAGAAGCACCAACTAAAGAAGAAGTGGTTGGTTATGTTACCAAATTAGGATTTACCATGAAACAAACCTCTATCCTCTCGGCCAGACAATTAGAAAAATACTATCAGGAGAAAAAATGAGTCAACTAAAACCCCATAATCTTTTTGAAATTTACCAGGAAGTGAAAGGTAGAAGAATTTTTACTAAAAATATTCTTCCGGGAACGCGGCATTTTGAGGAAAGAATCGTCCGGGAAAACCAAGAAGAATTTCGTGAAATTGAACCAATCAGAAGTAAGTTAGCCGCCATGATTGTAAAAGGATGTACCAACATTGGCTTGCGAAAAAATGATACGGTTCTTTATTTAGGAGTTTCTCACGGGTATACGGCTAGTTTTGTTTCTGATATCGTTGGTAAAGAAGGAATTATTTTTGGAATTGATCCAGCACCCAGAGTAATGCGGGATTTAGTCTTCCTTGCTGAAGAAAGAAAAAACATCGTCCCTATTTTAGCTGATGCTAATCACCCAGAAGAATATACTGGAAAAGTTTGCGCTGCCGACATTGTTTACCAAGATATTGCTCAAAAAAATCAGGCGGAAATCTTCATTAAGAATTGTCAACTCTTCTTAAAAAAAGGTGGTTATGGTTTGTTAGCAGTAAAAGCACGGAGCATTGATGCTAAAAAGAAATCAAAACAGATTTTTGAAGAAATCCGTAAACAATTAGAGCAAATCTTCACTGTAATTGATTATAAAATTCTAGAACCTTATGAAAAAGACCACTGTATGATTATTATTAAAAAGTAATTAGTTAGGGCTCTTTGCAGATATTTTTGCAGATATCAATCTGGCGGGAGAGTTTTTGAAAAAATATTCTGCCCACACTTCGCGTTCTATCCCAATCTGATCTGCATGAATCCACAGGCCTGAAGCATGTTCTGTAAATAAATCGTATTGTTTAAGATTAATTACTCCAGACCATAATTTTTTTTTCTTGCTAGGATTATAAATGGTTAATGTATCTCCATCTTCAAGAATACGCAGCCCTTCATAAGACCAATCTTCTTTACAGATTAGCTCAAATTGGTGGGCATCAGAAAGACAATAGTCTGGAAACCCCCCAGGATCAGGAGAAGAACGTTTAATTGCTCGAGGTGCGGAAGGGTTCTGTTTTTTATCCCAACATAATGAGCATTTTTTGCAAGTGTAACGTGTTGTATTAGGAGAAATAAACCGCGAATCCTGAAAAGCCCAATGTCCCCCTTCAGTTCCAGTCTCAGAATAAAAATGCAATACGCCTTCCAAGATATTATCTAAAGAACCTTTATTTGTCATTTTAATGTAAAACGCACATGAGTATTTATCATTTTCTATTTTTTAGTTGCGGACAAAATAGATTATAAGCATTTCCACAACTAATGTTTGAAAGACATAATGTTAATATGCTTTATTTATGTCTTTCATTTTTTCTTAATTTAAATCCTTTAGATTGTTGTAATTCTTAACTTTTTATTGTCACTTCGTTTCTTGAACTTCTAAGAAAGATTTAAATAAATATAAAGTAATCTTTCATTAAACAAGATTATAATGTTTAGTTCAAAAAAAGGTGATTTAAATGCAAAATAAAAAACATGACCAATTATTGCCCTATTTCTTTTTAGTTGCGATTGTAGCTATCGTAGCTATTGCCGCTTTGTTTTTCTATGCAAATGGAAGAATTGAAGGTGCTCCGGTATACAAAATTCAAATCGAAGAAAACCAGTTTCCTTGTGTAGATGACGACCCCAGCAACGACTATTTTGTAGCGGGTATGGCTTCTTTTGGTAAATTAAAATATTTAGACAGCTGCCAAGATGGATATTTATACCAATACCACTGTGCTACCAGCAATACGGCTGCGCTTACTCGACCTTACTTATGCCCTAATGGCTGCTTAAACGGAGTTTGTTTAAGATAGAACGTTGAGAATAATTTTTTTAATTATATTTTAATTTTTTTAAAATTGTTTTATTTTTCTTCTTTAATTTGAATTATGCCGACGGGACAAGCATCCGCAGCTTCTTGATTGCAGGTTTTGGTATCAAGAGTGGTTAATTGCAATTCCCATTGGCCTTCCATTAGCTTAGCTCCTTTTAATTGCGCCAGGCCTTCATCATCAATCTCCCAGAATTCTGGACAAATTGCTGCACAAGCGCCGCAGCCGATGCATTCTTTTTTTAAATGAATCACTTTAAATTTAGCCATTTTGATTGCAAGAACGAGGTTATTTATATTTTTTTCTTATTGGCAGTGTAGATTTGCTAGCATAGTTATGGCTTTCTGTAAACACAATTTTGAAGGTTATCCCCTTCGTAAGTAATAGGTCTGCTTTGCCGATGGAGGCACATTTTTGGCAAGTTGTGCTTAAATCAGATTGTTCAAGTTTAACTTTTGAGCCAAAAATAATCATGCATAAAAATAAACAGAGATTTATTTTTAGCACAGAAATTAAGTCTCTGCTTAATTTCTTGTGCCGTGCAAGCTGACCTATCACATACTGTAAACGCAATTTTAAAGGTTATCCTGCCTTCCGAGACCAAAAAGCTTATATAAATAAAATCCATTCTAGAAATAAGATGAAAAAGAGTGTGTTAAAAGGAGTACTAGTTAGCTTACTGCTTCTGTCAATATTTTTAGTTTCCTGTCAAAATCAACCGGCTGCTGGCG
>JBBSWB010000012.1:19536-23026 GCA_038046465.1 Nanobdellota archaeon | reverse complement strand
TTACTGCTTCTGTCAATATTTTTAGTTTCCTGTCAAAATCAACCGGCTGCTGGCGAAAAACCTTTAGATACAGCTGCTGCCTTAAGATTAGTCCAATCAGGCACTCAAGGAGTAGAATTAAGTTTACTACAAAATTCTCCTCCCGATATTATTTATGATCAAAATGAACTAGTTGCTTTGGTAGAATTAAAAAATAAAGGTAGTTATGATTTAAAAGGCCAGGATTGTTTTGTGCAAGTAAAAGGATTTGATACCAACATTATTACCGGAGATTTTAATATCCCTCGCTCCTGTGCTGAAGGCATTGGGGTTTTAGAAGGAAAAAATGTTTATAATACTGAAGGCGGTCAGAATCAACTTGAATTAGTATCTTCAGCTACCCTTCCTTTAGGCGTACCAGATTATAACCCTACCTTAAACTTCTTAACTTGTTATCATTATCATACTACAGCTAATCCTTCCGTATGTGTAGATCCTTTATTTTATGAAATTACTTCTGAACAGAAAACCTGTCAGCCCCGCGATGTTGTTTCTTTAGGTGGGGGGCAAGGGGGTCCGGTAGGAATAAATTATGTGGGCGTAGACATGGTCGGTAATAGGGCCGTATTTGAAATTAATGTAAGAAATTTGGGCGTTGGTAGAGTCCTTAGCCCCTATGCAAATCTACAAAGTTGTGGACAATCCTTAGAATATAAAGAATTGGATAAAGTAGCTTATAATGTGGAAATGACTGGTGGGGGAAAAATTAACTGCAAGCCCATTGATGGATTTGTAAGGTTAACCAATGGACAGGGAAAAATAATTTGCAGTTTTAATATTCCCGGAACTTCTGCTTTTGAAACTCCTTTGATGGTTGATTTAGATTATGCTTATGTACAATCGTATCAAAAATCTATTCGTATAGTTCAAACACCCCGATAAACATCAACAAACTTTAAATATCTCAAGAATTATTAAGCTTATAAAAAGTAAAAGAGGTCATGATTATGAAAAAAACAATAATTTTATCAGTTTTAGTTATAAGTTTATTACTGCTTACTGCTTGCCAACAAGAACAGCAGCAGACTAGTAAAGGTGCATTTATTGGTGGCGAAAAAGGAGCAACGGCCATCTTTGAACCGTTTGGGATTGAAGAAGAAGGATTATACACTATTTTTGATGAAGAATCTTTTCCTTTAGAAGTAACCGTTAATAATAATGGCGAAAGTACTCTTCAGCCCGGAGATGTAACTATAAGATTACTGGGCCCTTCCCAGAGCGAATTTACGGGAATCAGTTCATGGGAACTTAAAAACAAAGGAACCATTGAACCTATTACTGAATTAGTTCCCGATGGAGGAGAAGAAACCTTTAGTTTTGCTAGCGAGGCTAAATATTTAGGAGAAGTAACTGGTGTGTTGGAAAGAGAATGGTTTGCTAGCATGGAATATAATTATAAAACTTTTTTAATCATTCCAGAAGTCTGTCTTAAAGAAGATCTTGCTGATGACCGCATCTGCGCCGTAAGTGGAGCTAAATCCTACTTTGTTTCTGGTGCGCCCATAACCATAAAAACAGTTGAAGAAAGCACTGCCGGAAAAGGAATTATGGCTTTAAAGATAAAAGTAGTAAATGTAGGCAGTGGAAAAGTAGCTAAACCTGGAGAAGAATTTGGCGTACGCAATCTTCTTTCTTTTAGTATCGATGATCCGGCTTGGGAATGTAAATCCGGCGGAAAAGTTAACGAAGCTAGATTAGAAAATGGTGAAGCAGAAGTAGTTTGTAAATTAAAAGAAGCTTTAACTGCAGGAACCCTTTCCACCAAACAAGTTAAATTAACTTTTGATTACCAATACCGGGAATTGATCCAAGAAAAGTTAAGGATTAAGCAGAGCGCAAGATAAGCTTTTTTCTTTAATTTATTTTTATTTGTTTTTTAAAATTTATTTTTTAATCTGTTTTATTATTTTTTTTAAATAATTTTATTTATCTCTTTTTTGAATTGTTATTTTCTAAAGGAGAAGGTGGTAACCCTTTAGTTTTAATGATATTACGATCTGCTGGTTTAGGATCAAACCAAAAATCAGGAGCATATCCTTCCACTTGGTCAATAATATATACGAAGCTAGGGCTGTCTTTTTCGCGGGAAACAACATAAACCTCTAGTGGAGTATACGTCCTGCTCAATTGATAAGTTAAATCGTGAGCTATTAAGGCAGTAGTGCGATCATTTATTCTTGCATAAATACCTTCATGGGTAAAAAAACTATCTTTTAACACTGCAATCCAAAATTCCCTTCCTTTAGTGGGGCGCCTATGTTCTTTTAATAGATCAAAAACTCTTTTATCCAAATCCGTTGTAGTAAATCGATGTAAGGATTGGCTACTATCGGGTCGTTCTACAATAAAAGTGATTATTTGGGGTCTGGTATAAAACATTGTTAACCTTGGTTTTAATTTATTAAAAGTATCTTTTAAAATTTAATTCCTTCACGATAAGCTCTGAAGCAAAAGCCACACTGGCCATGTTTTTTTATTTCTTCTTTAACGTCCCGTTCAGCCCAATCATCAGTAAGAGCTAGTTTTTGAATCCCTTCTTGATCAAGTATTTTTGCTCGTTCAATTGTTCTTGCTCTTCTGACAATATCTACCAGGGGTTCTTTAATAACATTTCCAGGAAGGGGTGCTTGAAGTACGCAACACATATTAACGTCTCCTTTAGGAGTTATCGTTAAATCGTAACTACCCAAAGCACCCTGACAATTACCATTATAATTTACATGAATACGGGACATACGTAATTCCATTTGTTTAGCTCTTCCTACTGGAGCCGCTTGTTTTATTTTAGATAATCCTCTTAAAGACACCTTCCTAAAAAAGTCGCCTTGCCTTGCAAGTTCAACTAATCTTTCTAATTTTTGCAGATTTGCTCCTGCTTCTTCATGAAATTTATCATAAGAAGCAATATCTAACCAATCAACACCGCGAGAAGCTAAATCAAACAGAACCGATTTGGCTTTATCGTCATTTGTTGCCCAAAATCCATTGGTTTGGATAATTGCAGAGATTAATCCCTGGCCGTTTCTTTTTCTTCGTTCGTTATCATAACCAAGGTAATCAAGAAAACTGTACAGAGTATTTTTAATTGTAAAAACTTCTCCTCCGCTTAAACACAAATCCAAAGAGGTTTTGGGGAGGTGTCTTATAACCGTTCTGAAATCTGTTTCGCTGATGGTTGTATCTTTTAATCCCGGTCCCGCTTCATGTAAACAATGCCTACAAGCATAATTGCAATTTTTAGTTATTACAAAATAGATATCCGGCTCCATATTTACACAAAGAAAAAGCTTTTTTTATAAATGTTTAGAATTTAAAATTATCTACTTCCTACCAACACCACAAATGCTAAGAAACTTTCCAATTGAATGTATTCATCGCTGCCTTCAACCATCCTAAATTCAACTTCACCGCATTTGTCGACCAATTCTACTTTCTTGCGGTCATCTAATTT
>JBBSWB010000012.1:0-19436 GCA_038046465.1 Nanobdellota archaeon | reverse complement strand
CCTTCACAAACATCATACAAAGCATCAACAATTTCCGGATTAAGTGCTTGCTGTACTTCCCCCTGCTCTTCTTTGGTTATTCTAATGATCACTTCAGTGATTTCTTCTTTAGTCAGAGGTTTAAACCTAAATACGGCACATCGAGATTGAATCGGATCAATAATTTTGGAGGAATAATTACAGCTGAGAATAAAGCGGCAAGTTTTAGTATAATTCTCCATCGTTCTGCGTAAAGCTTGCTGAGCTTCTCTGGTTAACGCATCACTTTCATCTAAATAAATCAGTTTAAACGGAGCATCGCCGATGGCTTTAGTTCGGGCAAAATCTTTTACTTTTACTCGGATAACATCGATGCCTCGTTCATCAGAAGCGTTTAATTCTAACGTATTCTGCCGCCAGCCCTCTTTAAATAATTCTTTAGCGATAACTAAAGAAAGAGTAGTTTTACCAATACCTGCCGGACCAGAAAATAACAGATGAGGCATATTTTTAGATTTTACAAATGCCTTAACTTTTTCAACAATCTCCTTTTGCCCTTTAACTTCTTCAAAAGTGCTCGGCCGGTATTTTTCTGTCCAAATCGAATTCATAATTAAATCGGGTTAGAAGTACTTTATAAGTTTTACCTATTTTAAGAAAAACGAATCGTTTTCAGCCTTAAATCTGGAGGTATACTCAAATCCAAATTCTTTAAATAATTCTATGTTCGCTGCCGTATTGGTCCGGCAGCGAATTGAACCCCCGGCTAATGGAGAAGTGTCTGCGGTTACCATCTCATAATCTAATTTTAATTCGTCAAGCAGTTTAAGAAAAGGAGTCGTTTCATCATTAGCGATAACTACCGGATTACTTTGATATTCCAAAACCAAACAATTTAACGCCCATAAGGAGCAATGTTTAGCAACTACTAATTCTAAATGCTGAGCTTTAGCAATTTGTTTAAAAGCGTGGGTAGCTTGGATATAATGACGATTATCCACAATCAGCATCTCCCGTTGCGGAATAGGTAACAAGGTCAAATCTATATGCCGCATTAACCCTTTAGGGCTATAATAACCAGTTATTGAATAAACAGGTACTTCAAAGAATTGTTCTAAAGTGTTTCGCAAGATTCGTTTTTTTGAATCGGTTTTACTGTTTAAAGTAACAATGTTTTCAGAAAAAATGAGGTAGTCTTTTCCAAAAACGAAACAACCCCCTTCAGCTATAGCTCGGTTTCCGGGATTTCTAGCAATATATTTATCATTAAAAGAAATTAAATAGTCTCTGGGCCAATCATGGGCAGTATAACCTACTTTATAACCCAGCCGTTTAACCACCTGGCCCAATTCCTCAGCAGATTCGAAGGAGTTAGCAATAATCACGCTGGGTTTATAAGTTACGGACAAAGTTTGAATTTCGTTTTTCTTGTCCAAAATAGTTACTAATTTTTTCATATTATTATTATTATTATTAACTCACGGCGGCTTTACTAATTTCTTACAAAGCCCAAGTAATCAAACTACCGAACCAGATTAAAACTTCATTAAAGGAAACGTTGAATAAATATACTAAAACTAAGACTACCAATAAGGTACAGAATAAAAATCGTAAAGAATGAATCAAAATATCACCTAACGATAAAACTAAAATAATGATGATTATTACCCCAAGCACGGAGAAAGGCTCCATATTAAAACAATAATTATTATCTATTTAATAATTTCTGTAAATAAATGCTATTTATTCTTAAAAAAGTAGTTCTTTATTACTTCCCCATTTTCTTTAGATAGATGGTCCTGGTGGGAAAAGGAATATTTATTTTAGCTTTATTTAAAGCGGCATAAACTTTCTCGGTAGCTTCTACTTTTTTGTCATTAGCCTGATCCCATTTAGCAACCCAGAAACGCAAGGTAAATTGCAAAGCAAAATCGCCCATTTCCTGAAATTGAACTATTGGTGCAGGATCGTCTAAAATATCGCCCATGGTCTTTGTGGCATCTAAAACCACTTTTTTTACTCGTTCCACTTCAGTTCCATATTCAACTCCAAAATTAACTGAAACCCTGGCTTTGGGGGTGGGGCGAGTATAATTAAGCACCCGAGAATTGGCTAAATACCCATTGGGGATGTAAATAATTTCATTATCATAAGTAATTAATTTTGTGCTCCTTAAGCCCACATCGTGGATGATTCCTATTTCCCCACTTTCCAATTTAATTTTATCACCAATACGGTAAGTTCGATCTAAAATTAAAGTAATGCCTCCAAAAATATTTTTTAAAGAATCTTGCAAGGCCAATCCTAACACTAACCCACTAATCCCCACCCCTGCTAAATAAGGGGTAATATTAACTTCATAAATATCTAAAACCCAAATAAAAGCAATAATCAAAAAAATAATTTTTGAAGCCTTGTGAAATAAAGGCAAAATGGCATCATCAATATTGGTTTTAGTTTTTTTTGCAAACGCTTTTCCCCAAATTTCAATGGCAATATCTACGCCGCGAGCAATAAGTAAAATAAAAACTAGAGCCATTAAAGAATTAACTATTTTAGTAGCAGTTCCGTTTATTTCTAAATTTAAAATCGCTAATCTAAAGCCATAAACAACGATTGAATAAAATAAAGGCATTTTAGTTCGTTCAATAATTAAATCATCTAAGGTTGTTTTTGTTCTGGCTGTAAATTTTTCAAAATAATGAACAATGATAAACAAAAGTAATTTAGCTAAAACTATAAATAAAACCAAAATTAGAATGGATAAAACATATTTGTTTTGTAAATATTCTCCAAAAGGCAATAATTCTGTTAATTGGATAAAATAGGCTAGGAAATCCATTTTAGATTATAGAATTAAGGCTATTTAAATATGTTTCGTCTAGGGGGCAAGCATACAACAAAAGATATTTAGCGACTATAAAAAGCCCGCACAAGACTAAATTAGACCAGAAAAGTTTATAAATACGGTTTATTTAACAGTATATAAGGTTGCTTTTTGATATGCAACTGGGGGTTTAAAATATAACATGGATGATGAGCAAGTAAGTTACGCTCTTTTAAAAATAATAAATTTGGGAAATCGAACGGATTTTTCCTTGGAAAGTGAGATTGATAATGAGGAAGTGGATGTTGAATCCCTTTCTGACGGGCTTGATGAACCGGTCATAGATAGTTTTCCTAACCATTTTCTGGATGACGTTGAAGATAGAATACAATCTTCTTACGGGTCTGCACGTGAGGAAATGGGCGTTGCTGAAGACTATACTCATTTAGGTATAAAATACTTAAATTAGCACTTAAAAAAACTTTTTTCTAAATTTTTTTATTTTTTATTGTTTGGATTAAATTGAATTATATTCAATAATAAATAAAATAGCAAAAAATAAACTTTAAAAAGAATTAAAAATTAAGCAGCAATTAAATAGTCAAATTCTTCAAATTCACCTTGAATATAATGGTAATGCAGTAAATCTTGGTAATATTTCTGTATATTCATATTTATTCTTCACTTTCCTCAACACTACCACCGGGAGCTGCATTTTTAGAAATTATTAGAACATCTCCAATTGCTTTCACAAATTGGTGAGGTACAATAACCCCTTTTGCACTTCCTAAGACTTTACTTAAGAACGAATTTTTAGTTGCTCTTATTTTCCATCCAGATACTTTATTACCTTGGACAATTGTATCCTCAATGTCCCCAAAGTAATCTCCGGAGTCGGTAAAAACTCTTAAATCATAGGTTTCGGAAATTTTTTTCATTTTTAGCATAGAGACCACCTCAAAGCGTAATTTTCTTAAATTTATCTCAGTTTAAATACTTTTCTGTTGTCAGCCCTATAATGCGCTGAACTAACCAGAATATTTATATGCCTAAAAATAATTGTTAAAATTATGAGTATTACTATTATTGGCACTTCGCACATTGCTAAACAAAGCATTAATGAAATTAAAACAGCTTTTGAAGAAAACCCGCCCGAAATTGTTGCTGTAGAATTAGATTTATCCCGGGCTTCGGCCTTAATGCAGAAACAAAAGCGCTCCGTGCCCCTTAAAGAAATTTTAAAAATGGGGATAAAAGGATATCTTTTTGCAAAGATTGGACAAAATCTGCAGCAAAAACTAGGAAAAATGGTCGGGGTTGATCCTGGTTCAGAAATGCTTACCGCTTTGAAATTAGCCCGGCAAAAAAATCTTAAAGTTTTTTATATCGATCAACCGATTGCCACCACCCTAAAAAATCTCTCTAAAGAACTTACCTGGAAAGAAAAAGGTCGATTTGTAATTGAATTTTTTAAAGGAATTTTTTCGCCAGACAAACAAATAAAAAAAATGGGTTTGGATCAGTTTGATTTACATAAAGTGCCTGAGGAAAAATTGATCACTCAAATGATGAAAGAAATAAAAAAAAGTTATCCTAGCATCTATAAAACGTTGATTGAAGACCGCAATAAATACATGGTCAAACAGCTTATTAAAATCCTGCGTGAAAATCCGAATAAAAAAATATTAGTGGTGGTTGGCGCCGGACATAAAGAAGGAATGGAAAGTTTGCTGTTAAAAGTCGATGTGGTAAAATAAAATAAAATATATATGGGCTAAATACCATAAAGATTTAAATAACAAAATTATATATTTTTATTGATAACATATGAAAAGATTGCCTGCTCTGGAATTAATTTTAGGTCTGAGTTCAGTAGCTGCTCTTCCTGGGGGTTGCCAAGAAACAGAGCTTTCTATCCTAACTTACAATATTGCTGGCCTGCCCCAACAATTTTCAGGAGTGGATCCGCAACAAAATATTCCTAAAATTAGTCCTTTATTAAATGATTATGATATTGTTCTTATTCAAGAGAATTTTATGCCTAAATATGGCTTGTTTAACGAAACCGAACACCCTTTTCATCTTCCTAATTTCCAACCAGAAGAAGAGAACAACCTAAATAAAAGCGGGTTAAGCAGTTTGTCCATCTTCCCTATCGACCGAACTTACAACCAACAGTGGTATAATTGCCATGGGGTATTTGAAGATTGTAATGATTGCCTTACCCCTAAAGGATTTACTGTTTCTGAATATGAAGTTATGCCGGGCATCTGGATTGATATTTATAACTTGCATATGGATGCGGGGGATTCACCCGGAGACACCCTTGCCCGAGCGGCACAAATCGAACAGCTAACTGCTATGCTTAGGATTCGTTCCCGTAATAAAGCAGTAATTGTTGCTGGAGATACCAATTTAGACTTATCTGAACAATACTTGTTTGAAAAATTACTCCGAGAAGGAGGACTTCGAGATAGCTGCACTACTTTAGACTGCCCAGAACCTTATCTTCTGGATAAAGTACTTTATAAAAATTCAGTATGGGTCCAAATCGAACCAATCGATTGGCATATTCCTGTTAATTTTATCAATGCAAAAGGAGAGCCCTTATCTGACCATGTTCCGGTAACGGTTGACTTTAAAATCGCCTTGGGGAATTACAAATAAATCGCAGCAAAGTTTATAAAGTGTGTTCTTGAGTATATAGATAGGTAGCAGTGGTGAGAAAGCGCAGGTGTAGGAACAAAATTCCTGCATCAGGAAAGTCCGCCCACTTACAAACAGCCACTCCAAGAATGGAGATGGGGAAATCCCATGGCTCTGGCTCAGAAACGAAACGTCCTGCAGGATGGGATGAAGATGGCGAAGTTGTCAGCGATGACAACGAGTCCCTGAGAAATCGTTTTACGATTTCTGGGGTGCCAGAAAAGTCTAATGCTTTTCTGTGCATAACCCTTAGACGTCCCTGCAGGGAACGATGAAACGGCGAATCCTGCCGAATGCAAATTCGGAAGGTCCAAAAGGATTTCGGTCTTGATGGACTTGGCTAGTGCAAGTCTTTTTGACGCTTAGTAAAATGCTTTCACAGATTATCGTTGTTCCGATAAGGAACAATTTGGGTCTGACAAAAGGCGGCTTAGGCCACTCTACCTTTTTTTATTATATGGCGGGAACACAATGATCATAACCCAATCTAAACAAACCGATTCGGAAGGAAATTGTTCAACCGTGTATACTTGCAGAAGCACTGCCTTGGAAGATTATTTACTGCAAACCCAATATTCCGTTCTGGCCTCGATCCAATATTGCTTTCCTTGTTCTTCACCGGTTAGTTTTAAACCAAAACACCGTTCGTTAATTGCACTTAGACGAGAAACTGCGAATTCTCAATTAGAGAAAATACTTTATTAGAATAGTTTAGATTATGTTAAAAATAAATCAGACACAATAAAATGGATTACCGCAAACCAAAAAGTTTACAGGAAATGACTTTAGCAGAACTCTGCTGGGAAGCCGAACAAGAACTACGCCAGGCTCAACAGAATCTTCAAGCGAGCTGGAATTTGGTTAAAGAAGCCCGAAAAGAATTATACCAACCAAAAGATATTTATAATCAGTAAATTTTGAACTTAAAAATGGCTCAAGACAATAAAATTAGATTACCTTCCGGACAAGGCGGATTAACCCGTTATTTTGATGAATTTAAATCTAGAATAGAATTTTCTCCCGGTGCAGTTATTGTTTTATGTGTGATTATTGTACTGATTATTATCTGCCTCCATTATTTTGGAGGAAGTATATTAAATTAGATTAAGACCAAAATGTTTCCCGGAATTAACCCTCGTAAAATGCAGCAAATGATGAAGCAGATGGGAATTCAACAGGTAGAAATTCCCGCAACTGAAGTCATTATTAAGACAGAAACTAAAGAAATCCGCATCATTAATCCTTCTGTTTCTAAAGTTAATATGATGGGCCAAGAAACTTTTCAGATTTCCGGAGAGATTCAGGAACAAGAATTATCTACTGCCCCGGAAATCTCTGCAGAAGATATCAAAACAGTTATGGAACAGGCCGAAGTTGATGAAAAAACTGCCCGCGCAGCGATTGAAGAAGCTAATGGGGATCTGGCTGAGGCGATTATTTCTCTTCAAAAATAAATGCGTTTTATACCTTATTTACTGAAATAAATAGAAAATAATAAAAAGTTGAAGCCATTTAGACCTTTCTTCGCGAGGAATTTTGTTAATGAATGAATGTTTATTAGAATCCCAAGAAGAGCTTAAACGCCTAGAGCACATCATTTATGTTAGTTTAAAATATACGCGTACTATCGACGTTATTCTAAACGCTTTAAACCGCATGGTTAGCACTTATGATTTTATTATTGAAGCTTTCTTAGAAAAATCTAAAGAAGGGGGGTTAATCGACTCTTTACCCAAAAGTCCGGCATTAAGAGGAAAAAAATTAGCTGAACTATACCCTGAAGATGAAACTATTCAAAAGAACCTCCATTTTTATGCTTCCTTACGTAATATTCTTAAATCGCCCCAGCGCAAAAGACAAGAATTTCGACGGCACGTAACTTTAGTTGTAGATGGAGATAAATCAACTACGGAAATAGAAATTGATAGTTTAGTTAATTGTGAAAAATTCATTCATAAATTCTTTAATTACAGTTGGAGATTAATAGAAGGAATTCCTGAGGAAGATTAGTTCTCAAATAGAGCCAGAATATTTAAATAATCCTTTGCTTTAATAACCAATATCATGACTAAGTTCATTGCGTTTGTTTCTGGAAAAGGCGGAGTAGGTAAAACTACGAGCACCTTAAATGTAGGACAGGCGTTGAATGCATTAGGAAAAGAGGTTATTCTAGTTGATGCTAATTTGGTAACTCCTAACTTAGGAATTCTGTTAGGATTAATGAATCCTGAAGGAACTTTAAACAAATTCTTAAGAAAAGAAAAAAGTCTTAAAGAAGTTACTTACCTGCACGAAAGCGGAATCTCTTTAATTCCCGCTTCTCCATCTTATTGTGAATTTCAAAAAACTAATCCTCAGAAATTAAATAAAATCTTTGAACATTTAGATGATCAAGTTGATTTTGTGCTGATTGATTCGCCTAGCGGATTGGGTTACGATTTACAACAGATTATTAAAAATACCGACGAAGTTTTAGTCGTAGTCAATCCCAGTTTAAGTTCCGTTGCAGATGCCTTAAAAACGATTCAGTTGGCTAAAGCTAATAATAATGCGGTTGCAGGAATTATTTTGAATATGACTCACCGCGGAAAAAATGAGCTTACTGCTGCACAAGTTGAAGAGATTCTGGGACATCAGATTTTGGCTAATGTCAAAGACAGCCGCAAAATAAGAAAAGCTGCCTACCAACAACTGCCTTTAAATTATCTTTATCCTCGCTCCCGGCCAGCTAAAGAATTTAAAAAAGTTGCTCAGCATCTTGCCTTAAGGAATTAGACAATGAAAAAAAATAGAAAGATAGAACTTCTAGAAAAAGGCTGGCCCGAAGCAGAAATTAAACGGGCAGAACAAATCTTAGAAAAAGAAGCAACCCACGACCTGTTCTTTTCTAAAATAGTTTTCTGGAGTGCGCTTATTGTTATTATTTTTGCAAATTTATTAGTTTCCTTGATGCTTATCCCTTTTTTAATTGCACTTAATCACTGGATGGTTTACAGCATCGTGATCATTTTAGCCGGAACCATCGGTTTCCTGTATAATTTCTTGATAAAAGACATTAATTATTTAGGAAAACAACACCATGTCTGGGCCGGGATACTCGTTCCTTTATTAGCTTTAACTAATGTGATGATGATGGTGTGGGCTTCTAATCGGTTTATTGAAAAATTAAACATTAATAATCCTCCTCAGAATCCTTGGTTAGTTGCACTAATTTTTGCCGTTGCTTTTATTCTGCCCTATGTTATTGACCGAATTAGAAGAAAAGTGAATGAATAAAAGAAAAATATAATTTATTGATTCTCTTTTAAATTAATGTTTAAATGCTTCCAGTAGTTGGTTAAGTGAATCTATGTCTTCTTGATTCTGGTGGTTATTTGCATCCACAATCCCTTGGACATATGGTTTTAATTTCTCAGGCAATTGTGGTGGTGCAGTAGTCTCTAAATATTTTTCATTACGGGTATGATCTAAGCAATTAAGGTAAGTACATTCTTTTTCAACAAGCGTTGCACCAAAAATAGAGGTATAAACATCTATTGGCGCTTCACAAGAAATCACAGCATTATTAGAAGTTTTAGCAGCATAAATCATCTTAATATCAATCGAAAGCTCTCTTAAAACATTAACAACTTGATCAATATTAACATCTCTCCCATACAAATTAAATTTACATGATTGTGTCATTTTAAATTCCTCCACATTAATTTTAATATAACCAAATTGTTGATTTTAATATATGAGTATATATAATTTGTGAACCCCTCTTATTCCTTCAACAATATTTCTACAATTGCGGCATAGGCTGGCCGGGCAATCAAAACCCCAAAAGAAACTCCGGCAATGGTCGTTAAGGCAAAGCCCTTCAATAATCCTGCTCCGGCCCATAATAAAGGCAGCATACCTGACAGAACGGTTAAATAAGCGCCGGTAATGATAAACATCGCATTTTTAATTCTGGTTTTCCAGTCAATAACAATTTCTCCTTTAACTGTTTCATCAGTAATAATAACTAACTGGTCAACACCCGTACCAATAACAATAATTATTCCGGCGATGGCTGCTAAATCTAAATTCCACCGAACTAAAGCAGCAAATCCTAAAATCATAATTACTTCTGAAAGTAAAGTTAACACCATAGGAATAATTATTTTAGCTTTTCTATATCTTATAAAAACGATTGCAGCAACGGCAAAAACCACTAAAAAGAAAATTAACACAATATTATCCAAAAATTCTTTTCCCAATGAAGGAGAGATTGTATCTATTTTTACAATATCTAATTTAACCGGTAAGCTGCCCGTAATCAAGATAGTTTGTAATTTTTTCATGTTCTGCAGAGAAACGGTAACTGCTTCCTGCTGGGTAGCCCCGCTTCCCGATCCAGAAATCTGGATATCCGTAGTAGAACTGCCTTTTAATTCTGCACCAATTTTAAGGCGATCAACCTCTACATCATCTAAAATTAAAGCCAATTCTTCACTAAGATAGTTTCCATTTTCTTCTGTTACCACAGTTAACTTTTTGGTCATTTGGGCTTGCCGCTCAGCAGCTTCCGAACTTAAAGTGATAGAAAAGAAGAAATTACAAGCATATCCGCCCGAACTGATTTTAAAACAACCGCTGCGCGGATCTATACCTGAACAATCTGCACTTCTACAGACATAAGTGATATCTTTCTTTCCGCCAAAAAACACCGTTTCATTGCCGATGTTTGCTTCAAACTTGCCTTGTTTTGCCAAGAGCTCTTTAATTTCTTCTTCGGTAACTCCGGCAATTTCAATTAAAATAAAATCTTCTCCAGCCAGATCAGAAGCAGCCCTGACCACAATATCACTAAGACCATAAACATTTAATCTTTCTCTCAAATTACCAATAGTGATATCTAAATCATCTTTAGAAATTGGTTCTGCCGGTTTTAAGAGTACTCGCGTCCCCCCTTCTAAGTCTAAACCTTTCCGTAGATTAGAACTAGGGGCATCGTAAATTCTTAAACCCAGATCGACTTGGCTGTTCTCGTCAGCAACTGCATTTAATCTATAAACGTTTTTATTTGTTTCTAAGGTAACGGTTCCATTTCTATTCAAAGCGCTAGCTAAATTATAATAATCCTCTGCTGAACTAATTTTTTCTCCATTAAAAGAAATTATTTTTTCCTTTGCTAAAGGGGTTGCTTTTGCTGAAGGATTTAACATCCCTGCTTGGGAAGCAGCAGAATTGGGCGTAACGCTACGGATAGTGACCCCATCATTGCCAAAAATTTGCGGTTGAATAGCAATAACGGCAAAGAGCAGGAACAGAAGTAATACGATAACTCTCCAGCTGGTAAATATTTTTTTAAACGTTTCGTTCATTTTAATCGCTCTTTTCCTTCTAAATACCACCTTAACAACCCAACGTTTTGGATCCAGGTCATTACAATATCGGTCAATAAGCCGATGAATAAAATAAACATGATCTGTTTTATAACTTCACTTTGTACAAAGATCAAAGCAACCACTACTGCAGATATAGTGGTGCCGGTCATAGTTAACCCTGTTTTGATAGCACCATAGACGCGGTCCATCATCGAACCTTCTTTTCGTTTTAATACTCGAGCCGTAAGCAGCATGTCCGTATCTATTGAATAACCGATCAACATTAAAAATGCAGCAATACCTGCTGTACTTAATTTCATCCCGGTAAGATTAAAAATCGCTAAAGGAACTACAATATCTGAAAATGCACAGAAGATAACCATCAAGCTAGGGGCAGGAGAACGGAAATAAGCAAAAACAACCAGGCACATCAACAAAAAGGCGATGGCAATAGCCACCATAGTTTGTCTAAAAAAACTATCTCCCAATGATGCACCCATTACTTCCACACTATAATCTTCTTTGCTTAATCCTTCTTTTTTTATTACTGCATCCAGTAAAGCATTAATTTGTTCTTCCTCTTGGGCAGCAGAATCTATGGCAATGCTGGTGGTTTTACCGGCACTGGTAATGGTCCTGACACTGATATCACTGATTTCTGAATTAGAAAACTGATCTTTCAAAAAAGAGTCTAACTCAACAGTATTTATATCTGTTTTAATAATAGTTATGGTTGATCCGCCTTTAAGAGTGATCCCTTTATTGACAAAATCTCCCGTAAGTGCATATTGCAAACCGATTTGCACTAACGCCAGAACTAGAATTGTAAAAGTAATCAACATTAAAATTTTATATTTAGTTTCATAAATGTGTTTAACTTTATTCAGAAGATTATTTTTAAAATGAACCAGTTTATTTTTCATCTTGGCTTTAAGATTGAGAGATTATATATAAAGATTATGTAAATCTAAAGATGGCGAAAACTAATAAATTTTATAAATGCGGTTCATATTCTGATTATAATGGGAAAAATTGGTTTTTTAACAACCGAAAAGAAAAAAGAAACGGAAATAGAAACAGAGGCGGTGGTAGTTAATGTTGACAGAGATTTTAAAAGGATGATTTCTGAATTAGAATTGGAAGAAAATATGCAGTTAAAATTGGCTTCCTTAGAAAGAATTGTGCGTAAGGAACTCGCCAAAATTTACAAAAAAATAAAAAAATTAGAGAAAAAAACTATTCAGCGAAATAAACTAGAGGTACTAGTCGATAGTTATTCTGAAAATTTCCCACAAAAAAGCCTTGACGTTTTAAACAAAATTGAACAATTAAATGCCGAGATTCTTCCAGAAGCAGAGAGTATACGTAAAGAAATTTCTAAACATATGCTTGCGGAAGTGGCGGAGATGTATAAAGAGTTGAAATTATCTAATGAAGAAATTAAACATATCCGCTTCCTGGCTAATAATTTATCCATAATCTTATCTGTGCTAGCGCGCCCCGTATATGAATCTATGCGCGCAGAGCAAACAGAACAAATGAGAAGACGGATTCTAATGCACCATCCTAATTTAAAGTAAGGTGGCTTCTCGGCTGACTCCCCATAACATTTATAAATGTAGATTAATTCTATAAAAAGGTGATTAGGTGTGAAATTAATTGAATTAAAAGAGGTTAGTAAGAGGTTTGGCAATAATACCGTTTTAGAAGATGTCAATCTCTCCATCGAGGAAGGAGATATTGTTGGAATCATCGGCCAATCCGGAAGCGGTAAAACCACTTTATTAAATTTGATTACGGGCTTTCTTGAGCCTACCACCGGACAAGTTCTTCATTCGTTTAAAGTTACTCAGGAACCGGCGGATTTAAATAAAAATTTAGATAAAATTAAAGATTTTATTGGTTTTGCTCCTCAGCATAATTCTTTCTATCCTAAACTTACCGTTGCTGAAAATTTACTTCATTTTGGCCAGTTATATGGTCTTAAACGAGAAACGATTGTCAATAATCTTAAAGGCTTATTAAAAGCTACTGAACTGCATCCCCATTATAAAAAATTAGCTGAACAGCTTTCCGGAGGGATGCAAAAAAGATTGGATATCTCCTGTAGTTTAATCCATAAGCCCAAAGTTTTAGTGTTAGACGAACCGACGGCTGATCTTGACCCTAAACTGCAACGAGAAATCATGGAATTCTTGCAGGAAATTAACAAACAAGGAGTTACTTTAGTCATTGCTTCACACCACCTGCACCTGTTGGAAAAAGCTTGTAATAAAATCGTAATTGTTCATGAAGGAAAACTTACTACCAACGGCTTATTAGAAGATATCAGAAGACCCTATGTTAAAAAACATTTTACGATCAGTTTAGAGTTAGGAACGGATAAAGAACGGATTCTGTCTATGCTGGGAAATATTCCTGCAGACAGAATTATCGACCAGGGGAATAACATTTTTGTCCATCCTGCAAAAACAGACGTGGTTCAAACCATTGCCCGCTTATTGAAAATAATCGAAGAAGAAAATCTTTCCCATCGGGATTTGGATTTGCGCAAACCTTCCTTAAGTGATATCTTTGAATCGATTACTTTAAGGAAACCGTAAGGTGTAAAATTTACCAAATAAATTTACCAAATGCGTGCATAAGCTTGCAAATGTGACGTTTATAAAAAATGAAAAGATTGTGGTTGTTAACAAAAAAGAACTTAAAATTATTGATTAGATCAAAAAGTTCTGCGTTGATTATTTTTTTTGCTCCTCTGCTGATCATCCTAATTTTAGGACTATCTTACAACACTTCATCTAAATATGGATTAAACATTGGAGTATATTCTACTTCTTTCACGGAAGATGTTAATTCTTTTATCAGTTCTCTGCAGGAGAAAGAGTATAAAATTGTAAAATATGAAACTTCCCTGGAAGAGTGTGTGGAAGATATTAAATTAGGTTTCATTCATACCTGCGTTTCTATTCCGGAAAGTTTGCAGATTGAAGAAAACAAACCCAAAGAAATTGTATTTTATATCGACCCAAGCAAAATTAATTTGGTATGGGCCATCCAAGAAGATTTGGGGAATAAATTTAACCTTAAAGCCCAGGAACTTTCACAAGAACTGGCTCAAAATATCATCACTCGTTTAATTGAAACTAAAACCAAAGTAAGTGAAAGAAGTGCGGAATTAAATTCCGTAAAAGAAAAAAGCGTATCTGCCTCTACTTCGACGGAAACCTTAACTGAAAACCTAGGTAAAGTTGATTTGAGCATGCCTACTACTGCTTATGATACTGCTTTTGTTGCTGGTCTTAAAAATAATCTTTCTTCTGAAATAGAAAGCGGCCTTTCGGAAGTCACTGCTGCAATTAATGCCGTAGAATCGGCAAATATTAGTTCAGGAAAAACCCAAATAAAAACTGCTTTAAATAGCATTGATGAAAAACTGAATTTAGCGCTCACTTTAGTCCAAGGAAATGGAACCAACAGCTTGGAAGGAGTAGTAACCCTAATTGCATCTTTAGAGCAGGATTTGACCTCCACTAAAACAAAATTAACTTCTGCCTCGGAAGCTATCAGCAGCACCGCCACTAGTTTAAGCGCAACTACTGAAATGATTAAAGAGAGTATTGCTTCTTTGGAAAGTGTCCAACAAGGATTGGAAGAAATTAAAACTAATTTAGAATCACAAAAAGTTACTGATGCTAATGTTATTTCTGCTCCATTGATTACCAAAATAGAAAAAGTTAGCCCAGAAAAATCTTATCTTAATTATATGTTCCCAGTATTGTTAGTGTTAGTAATCATGTTCTCTTCCTTATTGTTGGGGACCACTTTGGTAATGATGGAAAAAAATAGTCCGGCTTTCTTCCGAAATTATTTTGTTCCCTTAAAAAAAGGCATGTTTGTGCTGTCCATTTATCTTACCAATCTTATCATTACTTTAGTCCAAATTATAGTTATTTTGGGCGTTTCTTTATTTTTCTTAAAAGAAAATGTTTTAATGATGTTTCCCATCGCGTTAATTTTACTGCTTTCTTCTTCGGTATTTACCTTCTTGGGGATGAGTTTAGGCTACTTATTTAAATCAGACGAGACGGGAGTTCTAGCGTCTATTTCTTTAGGCAGCTTCCTATTATTTATGTCCGGAGTGGTTCTTCCTTTAGAAAGTGTTTCTCCTCTGCTTAGAAAAATAACTTATTTCAATCCTTTTGTTATTTCAGAAAAAATTATCCACGAACTATTTTTGTTTGGTGCTTCATTTAAATTTATTTGGACCGATGTCGCCATTTTAATTGGTTATTCAATAGTTTTATTTTTAATCATTTTATTTATTGAACGAGTTATTCAGAAGCACCTTATCGAACATTTCATGACTAATCTTCATCAAAAGCACCGACAGAAAGATAAAATCAATAAAGGCCATGTCTAAACTACTTCTAGTTATTTCTGGAACTCCGGGAACGGGAAAAGCTGCCTTAGCCAAAGAGCTGGCTAAAAAATTAGGATTTCTACGTTTAGATTTACACGACTATTATCCAAAGATCGCTATTAAATATAATCGGGCTAAACAGTGTTATGATTTGAATTTGAAAAAGTTTGAAAAATTAGTCAGAGAGAAAAAGAAAGAAGCTATGGGGGGCTTAGTTATTGATTCTCATGTTGCTCATTTATTGCCCAAAAAAATAGTAGACTTATGCGTTATTTTAACTTGCTCTAACTTAAAGAAACTGGAAAATAAATTGCGGCAGCGGAAATATTCAAAAAAGAAAATCCGGGAGAACTTAGATGCAGAAATCTTTCAGGTCTGCTTAATGGAAGCTAACGAGCAGGGGCATAAAGTACTCGTGTTTGATGTTTGCAAGGACAAAAATATTGTGAAAAAAATAAAACGATTACTTAAACACTAAGCAGTCGGAAGATTGGAGTATTCCTAGGTACAATTCATCATGTAATTTTTTCCGTTCGTTATCCGAATAATTAGGTTCAAAAACAGCTTCCTGATAAGCAGTCTGCTGAATATTCCAATCAGACAGGAGTTTAATAACATTATTAAAAGACTGTTCATAATCGATTAACTTTTGTTTTAAATTTAAAGTCTCTGTAACGTTTATTTTTCCATCCGGAAGAAACTTATAGGCTTCGTGAGAGTGCACTACCCCGCTTGCTCCCTGATCGCGGTGAACTTCTAAAGACCAAGAGGTTTGGGGGTCGCGCTGGATGGGCCACGTCGGATGAACAGGACTAGTTAATTCCAGAGAAACTATGCTTCCTTGAGAATTTAGAGTATGTATTGCGCTTACTCCCGAGTAATGTGGCACTTCAGATATTAATTTAAAATTGTTGGTTGAATAATCCCAGGTGACAGCATTCCACATACTCAAATAAAAATTCTCGGGTAATGCCAGAGAAATTCCAAAGACTGAACTAGAACAAGATCCTTTCGGTTGATTAGCTTGTAAATCTAAACTCCCATCAGAATTATGGGGCAGAACTACATACAATCCCGCTTTGGTTCGGTGATATTTATAATGGCGTCTTTCTGTAGGCCTTTTTCTGAACTTATCCCAAAAAGATTTTTTAGGTTCTATTTCTGTTTGTAATCTTACTCCTTCGCTTAAAGGCTTTTCAAATTCCAGCAAATCTTCCAGTATAGTCATTATTTAATTTTATCACTATCTCATTTAAATTATTTATGTAACAACTTTTATAAATTAACAACCATATTTCTTAGTTATGGGCATAGCTGCTACTGAAAAACTGCACTTAAAAAAAGTAATCGCTGATTTAAAGGGCCATAAGGCTCCGCACACTGAGTTTGTTTCTGTGTACATTCCTGCCGGTTACGAGATGACTAAAATCATCCAGCATTTAAGTGAAGAGCAAGGCACTGCTTCTAACATCAAATCAGCATCTACTCGAAAAAATGTGCAAAGCGCCTTAGAAAAGATGATTCAACATCTAAGAGTTATTGAAAAAACTCCGCCCAATGGATTAGCTATCTTTTCGGGAAATGTAGCCGCTGGAGAAGGTAAGCAAGATTTACGAGTGTGGAGTTTTGAGCCACCGGTTCCTTTAAACATCCGTATGTATCGCTGTGATAAAATCTTTGTAACCGACATTCTAGAAGAAATGATTGTAGAGCATAATGCTTATGGCCTAGTAGTTTTAGATCGAAGAGATGCTAACCTGGCTCTGTTAAAAGGCAAAACGATCATCCCTTTACAAAAAACTCACTCAGAGGTTCCCGGGAAATTTAAAGCGGGAGGACAAAGCGCTGCCCGCTTCGCCCGCTTGCGAGAAGGCGCTTACAAAGAACACTTTAAAAAAATTGCTGAATATATGAAAAACCAATTTCTGCCTTTAGGTAATAATCTGAAAGGGATTATTATTGGAGGTCCAGGGACTACAGTAAATGATTTTTTAGGCCACGATTATATCACTGGAGATATAAAGAAGAAGATTTTAGGTACACGAGATCTTTCTTATACGGGAGATTTTGGTCTGCAGGAATTATTAGAAAAAGCAGATGATTTACTGGCAGAAGAAGAAATTTCTTTTGAAAAAAAAGCCGTACAGGATTTTTTTCAACATATGTTAGACACTCCTAAAAAAATAACTTATGGTGAAAAAGAAACTTTAAAAGCTTTAGAGATGAATGCAGTGGATACTTTGTTATTATCCGAAAATCTTCCGGAAGATAAAATTTTCTCTTTTGAAGAAAAAGCACAAGCCGGGGGCGCAAAAGTAAAAATTATTTCAGTTGAGACTCGCGAAGGGGCCCAATTAAAAGAAATGGGTGGCATTGTGGCTATCTTAAGATTTGAAATCGAGTAAACCTGTAAAAATGAATTTAATTCAAGAATCGTTTCAGCGCTTATTTCCTAATCAGGAATTTCTTTATCAACCGGCAATAGAATATAATCGCCGACTGTCTAATTTTAATGCTAATGTCCGGTTGCAAGGAAATAAACTTTCAGTTAACCTTAATCTACAATGGAAAGATATTGATGACGAAATCAAAATCGGATTAATCCAACATTTACTGTTAAAATTATTTAAGCGGGAGAAAAAAAATACCACCAACTTAGAATTATACACTAATTTTATCAAAAACATCCCTATTTTAACTGTAAAAAATAAAAGCGATCCGGTTTTAGAAGCCGCTTTTCATCGGGTAAACGAGCGATTTTTTTCTAACTCTTTAGATAAACCTAATTTACAATGGGGTCAAAAAGCTTGCCGTAAATTAGCTAGTTATAATTTTCATGACGACGGGGTTACCGTTTCCACTATTTTTACGGAAAGCCGTCCGGAAGTGTTGGATTATTTGATGTATCACGAATTATTACACAAATATCATAAGTTTAAGCAAAAAAATGGGCGCAGTTCTTTTCATACCAAAGAGTTCCGGCAAGCCGAAGCACTTTATCCCCATCAGCAAGAAATTGAAAAAGAAATAGAATTGATTATTAAACAGAATAAAAAGAAATTAAGTCCAAAAGCAAGGTTTTGGGATTATTTGCTGGGATAAGCTACCTAGTTATAATGAAAGACATAAATGATACATATTAATATTATGTCTTTCAAATATTAGTTGAGGAAATTAATATGTACCACTAGTGTCCTCAACTATTACAACGATAAATTTAAAAACAACGTTAAATTTGGCTTGGTTATGGCTAATAAGAGATTTTTGTCTCATAATGCAATGGACAAAATCATGCATGAAGCTGGAGCATTACGAGTTTCCGATGAAGCAAAAGCAGCCTTAGCCGAAGTGCTGGAACAAAAAGCTTTAAATATCTCCACCATCGCCAAACGATTAGCTGAACATGCTGGAAGAAAAACGATTACTAAAAAAGATATCCAGCTAGCTGAAAAACAATGAGGAGTGTTTGACCATGTATGAAAAAAAATTAGTGAGCGTGGGAACTTTAAAGAAAGGAGATACAATTATTATCGACGATGCTCCTTGCAAAATTACGGACCTAGCTACTTCCCGTCCAGGAAAACACGGGCATGCTAAAGTTAATCTTACTGCTGTAGGTATCCTTGATGACAAGAAAAGGCAGACAGTTATGCCTGGTCATGATAAAGTTGAAGCACCAATTATTGACAAGAAAAATGCCCAAATATTATCCATCTCCGGAAATACGGCTAATGTAATGGATGTAGAAACTTATGAAACCTTTGATTTGATAATCCCTGAAGAACTTAAAAACGATGCTAAAGAAGGCAAAGAAGTTTTATATTGGATTATCATGGGAACCAAAGTGATGAAGCAGGTTAAAAGTTAAATAAGAATGATTACGGTGAAATTTAATGGCAACTAAATTTGAAGAAGCGACTAATCGAAATTTAAAAAATATTTTTGTCTGTAGGGCTTGCAAAGCTAAAATCCGGGCTCCTAGTTTAAAAGTCAGCCAGGGAAAAGTTAAATGCAGAAACTGCAGTTCTCTTAAGCTAAGGCCAAAAAGGAAGAAATAAAGTTTAAACTTTCTTAAGACATTTATTTCTTTTTTTTGACATCCTCCCCAGCCATAAATGGCGGGGATTCCCTACGAGGGAAGTAAAAA
>JBBSWB010000011.1:0-18687 GCA_038046465.1 Nanobdellota archaeon | reverse complement strand
CATTAAGAGGATTGTCTACTTATTTATATATCACTCACTTTTCGAATTGTGCCGTTGAAAGAATATACTAAAAATTATTGGGCGCTATTTTTCTTTCTAATTCTTCTTTGCTTACTGTGGCCGTTCCCATTTTCCCGACTACAATCCCTGCAGCTTTATTGGCCAAGACTACCCCTTCTTGTAAATTTGCTCCGCTGGCAATAGCTAAAGCAAAAGAACTGGCAAAAGTATCTCCTGCGCCAGAAACATCTACTACTTCACCGCATTCTGCCGGTAGATAGAAATGTTCTTTGGTTTCCCTGTCAAAACAAGATACTCCTTCTCTGCTTCTGGTTAAAATCAAATTAGTGTTCAAGTTTTCTATAATGTGTTGGCCAATTTCTTCAATCTCACTTTTTCCACTGATTTCCTGAGCTTCTTTGAGATTAGGAGTTATAGCATAAATGCCTTTAAACATCTGTCCATTTTTAATTTTTGGATCGGCCACGATTTTGCAAGGAAACTGTTTTAATTTTTCAACTAATAAAGGAACAACAAAACCTTTATTGTAATCAGAGATTAAGATTAAGCAGGGATTTATCTCTTTAATTAAATTAATTATTTTTTCAATTTCTTCAGTAGTCAAAGATATAATTTCTTCCTGATCAATACGTACCACCTGTTGATTTTGGGCAATAATTCTGGTTTTTTTAATAGTCTGGTAATTTTCTTTTTCAATAAGATAATGATTAATTTTTTTATTATTTAACTCTTTGACCAGCTCTTCTTTAACTTCATCTTTTCCAACTTGTCCGATTAAGGTGCATTTCCCTCCCAAACTAATAAGGTTGTGGGCGGCATTAGCTGCTCCTCCCAACCGGTATTCTCTTTTTCTAACGTGCAGGACAGGAACGGGCGCTTCAGGACTAATGCGATGAACATCGCCAAAAATGTATTCATCCAGCATTACATCTCCCAATACCACAATATGCTGGTGGTTAAATTTATCAATAATTTCTTGAAAATTAGTTGGGTTCATTTTCAATAAAAGCATCCTCAATCAATTTACACCAAGAATGGATGATAGTAATATGGCTTTCTTGAATTCTGGCGGTATTATCAGCCGGAATAACAATATTTGAATCAACCACTAAGTCGTTTGTTTTTATCAGATCATTTACTTTTCCACCGGTTTTTCCGTTAAGACAAATAGTTTTCATTCCTTTTTGCTTAGCAATCTTTAACGCTTTGATAATATTTTCAGAATTGCCGGAAGTCGTGATTCCTACTAATACATCCCCTTCACTGCCCAAAGCTTCAACTTTTCTGGCAAATACTTCAGCGTAACCTAAATCATTTGCACCAGCAGTTAAATTAGAAGAATTGGTAGTTAACGCAATGGCTGGGAGAGCTTTACGATCTTTTTCATATCTGATAATTAATTCTGCCACAAAATGCTGAGCATCGGCTGCTGAGCCGCCATTGCCACAGACTAATAACTTTTTTCCAGATTTAAACGCACTAATCATCAATTTAGTTGAATGTTCAATTTCTGGTAACAATTCATTGATTACTTTCTCTTTTATTTGAATGGAATGTTGAAAATCCCGTTTAATTGAATCTTGCATAAGGATAACCTCTTTCTTTAAAATAAGGCCTATAATCTATGATAGCCACCTAAACCAACTATAAATTTGATTTCCTTTTAAAATAGCTTTATGGAATTAAGTTCTGTTCTAGAGATTATTAATTATCCTTTCAGCTGCATCCAATACATCTTCCACCTGAATGTTAGCCATATGATTATGATTTGAACAGTCGGGGATGGTTCCTTTATGTACATTTATACATGGCTTTGGCAAGACGGGTTTGTAAATAGAAATATTCTTTGAACCATAAGGGGCATATCTTATTGGTGTATTAGGACAAAATAACCCAATGGTCGGCACTCCTTGAGCAGCAGCAACATGCATGGGGCCGGTATCATTAGAAATAAATAAGCGACATCGATCAATAATTGCAATGGTTCTTTTTACATTCATAAATTTAGCAGCATTTAGCGAAGGATTTTTCATTAAACGTTTAACTGATTCATTGGTTTCAAATTCATTAGGGCCGCTTACGAAAATTATTTTGGCTTTATGTTTTTCTATCAAACTATCAGCCAATTTAGCAAATCTTTCTTTTGCCCACATTCTGGAATGGGCTGATTCAGCGCTGCTGACACAAATACCCACCACAAAATCTTTTTCTCCAATATTATTTGTTCTTAGCAGTTCAATAACTTCTTCCTGGTCTTCTTTACAGTAACTTAGTTTAACCAATTCTTTTGGATTGTTTATTTTTGGGAATAATTTGCGCAATAAATCTAAATAAGTATGCACAATATGTTGTTTATCATTATAATCTACAGGGTAATTATACAATTTAGCTCTTTGTCCATGGTCATAACCTATTGTTTTCTTCCCAAGATAAAATGCAGCTAATGCCGAAGTATTTAGGTAATGTTCAGTATCAAAAACTAAATCATAATGATTAAATTTGAAGATGTTTTTTTTATTTTCTAATAATAAAACATCATCAATATTTTTTTGATCGCAATAGATTTTTTCAACTCTTTTTGTTGCCAATACATCTACTTGCGCTTTGGGAAACCTATGGTTGATTTCTTCAATTAAAGGAAGGGTAAGTACAGCATCACCCAAACCCCATAAATTTATTACCAAAATTTTTTGAGAATTTTTAATTATCTTTTGAATAGCTGTGCTTTGGGCCCCGTTTATTTGTTCTTCTTTTCTTTGTTTTATTAATTTAAATAAGCTTAGAACATTACAAAGAAAATCCCCCCCAATCTGATCCAGAGCGCGCGATAATTTAATTGTGTCCATATTTTATGATGCCTTCCCGTTTAGGGTGTTAAGATATTTAGTTTCCCTATTCTTTTTTATCTTTTTTTAGTTCAGCCCCCCCTGGTTCGGTTTTGAAAGCTATTTTTCTTACTAATAACTCCATCTTTTGTTCTACTTTTTTGGCATTACCATAATTATAAAACCCCAACCCTAATAGCACAAAGAACCCCAAAACTACAAAAAAATCCAATCTCCGGTAGAAATGCAGGGGGGCAATAATAAAGTCAAGGATGGGGGGAACGATTGCAACTAAAATTAACAGAATCCATCCGGCGAACCAGGCAATTAATTCAAGATTACTCAGTTCTTTTCTCTTAAATTTAACAAAAGTAAAATAAAGCATAGCTGATCCAAAAATCACTCCCAAAAACTGTATCCAGAAGGTTGTGCTCATCTTAATACGTTTCCCCCAATCATTTTAAACACTATCTTTACCCCGTCAATAACTGTCGTTCCTTTATATTTATCTCCATAAATAGTTTTGATGGGAATTTGCGAATATTTTAAATTATGTTTACTGGCTTTTATAATCATTTCTGTTTCCATATAATAATCTCTGGCTGCCCACCTTATTTTTCGGTAAGCCTCAGCGGTAAATGCTCTATAACCACATTGACTATCTTTAAGCTGGGTGTTACATAAACAGTTTAAGGCTTTATTGATAAACCAGTTTCCAAATTTAAGCACTACGGGCATGGATTCTGCTGCTTGTCTATAGCTATAAACCATATCTTTGTCTTTTAAAGCCGCTAAAAAATTAGGTATTTCTTCCGGTTCGTGCTGACCGTCTGCATCTATGACAATTAATTTTTCTGCGCCGTGCTGGAGAGCAAAGTCGCACCCTGTTTTTAGAGCTGCACCCTTGCCTAAGTTAACTAGATGTTTTAATACAACCGCTCCTGTTTCGGTAGCAACTTTTGCAGTATCATCTGTAGAGCCATCATCAACGACGACTAGGTTAGAAGTATATTTTTCTACTTTTTTTATCACTTCAGCAACCCTTTCCTCTTCGTTATGTGCAGGGATAATCACAAAAAAGTCCATTTAAAAAAGATTAAAAATTTGCTTTATAAAAATTGTGGAAGAAGCGATTTTAAAGAGATATCTGAACGATATCAGAAATAGTTAAGAAATCATCAAGAAGAAAAAAATACCTTATTTTCCTGTTGGCAATTATAATCTACTTTCCAAGTAATTATTCTTCCTCCGGTAGGCTCTCGTGTATCATAAAACTTGCTAAAACATTTCATCCCATGCCCTTCCAAAAAGAATAACTTGGTAAAAGTGCTAGCTGCTTGTAAAGGATCAGCTAATAAAAATTTATATTCGTTTCCATCCGGGATTAATATTATTGAAAATCCAGCTTTCTGACCAATAAATGTTTTTTCTTCAATTTTTTCTTTAGTAGCATATACAATTGAATTTGGAACGATTCCTTTATTATTCTCAATAGCCACCTCATAATTTTTTAAATCAATTTGGAAGGCAAAATCTCCTGAACCTCGCAATGAGCCAACACAGCTCAATTTATCTTCAGCTATCCTATCGCAGCTACTCATTCCTGAAAGATAACCGGGCCAGGGAGAAATCCATTGGTCTCCGGGAGTGCTTTGGATTTCAGAATAAATTAAATCTGCTTGTTCTTCAGAGAGATTAAAATTTTTGATAAGATATTCAATTGCATCGGGTTTGCTATTAATTTTTTTAACAGTTTGGTACATCGTTGCTTTTTCAAAATTCCAGCTGCCGAAGTGCCCCCAAACCCCAGATTTGCTGACCATATCTTCAGAAGTAATAAAATAATTTGGAAGCAAATTTGTGCAGTGAGTATAATCTAACATTATTTCAGCTTGTTCTTTAGTAAGGCCCAACTGTACGTATTTGCTTTTTGCTAGGTTACGATCTGAAATCGGGAAAATTTTATATAACATTTCAATTGATTTTAAGCTATCTTTAGTAAATTCATCTAATTTATGTGGAGCAGTTTCTTGTGCACAATTAAGCATTCTTAAAATACCGACTGCTTCTGCTTCATTGTCCGTTCTTAAAATCTTACCAACCCAATGAATTCGTTCTCCTTGATCTCCCCCATCAAAAGTTACTCTACGTTCAGCAATAGCTACGAAGAAATGTCCATAATCCCACCAGCTAGTTATAATGGAATCGTTAGAGTCATTTTTGATTTCAGTTAAAGTGTTATACCAACCATCATTCAGGAGCGGAACTTGCTGTTTTGCAATGTTTGTAGCAGCAGAAAAAGGGCTAATTAATAGTAAAGCAATAAGAGCAAAAATTAAAGTTTTGCTAATATATTTTGGTAATCTAATCTCTTTATTGATCCACGAACTACTTTTTTCATAAACAAAGCCCGAGAACGACCCCAACCCTAATGCAAAAGGAGCACCAGCTAAGACCACAAACCTCATTCCTTTAGTGAACGCATAAGCAGAACTTAAAAGCCAGACAACCATAAAAATAAAATAAAAATATTCACGAGACTCCTCTTTTTTCTTTTTTATTAATAATATAAATAAACCAATAATTGCCAAAGTAAACAACGGTTTACCTCCCATTTGATTAATTATGTTACTAAACGAAGTGGTATTAAATTCAGCTACAGTGGTCATTACATTCGGCCAAATTGTAGTTATTCCAACTTCTTTAATAGCTATAAATCGAATTGGGCGGGTAAGATTTATTTTAAACAATTCAAAATTATGCAGCAAAGAAACAAAAATACCGGTGCTGAAGAAGAAAGCAATAAAAACCATAATTTTTTTGTATATATAATTTTTCTGAGCTGTTATTGGTTGTTTATTTTTTAAATATTCGATAAGGATTTTACTGGTTATAGAGAGAACCATTGCTCCTAAAATAATTAAGAAAATAGAAGACCAACCCGGTGCCCAAGTTATTGCATATAATCCTACAAAAAACCCGGATATTCCAGCAAAAATTAAACGCAAATAAGTTCTATCTGTGGTGTATGCCTCTAAAATGAACCAGGAAATAAAAAGGGGGAAAAACAAGTGATAAATATCCGTATCGGCGGAGATTGTTCTACTTAACACTGGTCCACTAACTACTAAAAACATTGCAGCAAAAAAACCGCCAACATTCCCCGCAAAAATTCTTCCAATGAAGAAGATAGGGATTACTGATAAACCAATAATTATCGTCGGCATTAGGGCCAAAACTCTTAGTAAAGAAAGGTCTTTATTGAAAAAATGCAAGACCTTGTACACATAAGCGGTAAAATAAGGGTGTAATTGCATACTTGATTTCTTGTCTAATCGTCCATCCCTTAATGTAAAATAAGATTCTCCATCAATAAGTTTGTCTCCTAAGTGCCCATAATTAACAACATTCCTTGCTTCACTATACCATAAATAAGAATCAATATCTAGCGGGTAAATATCCTTGTTTTCATCTTGGAATGCGGCTTTATATTGCTGAGATAACAGAACAATATCCTGTTCAATTTGCTGTTTATTTTGTTCTAAAAAGTTTTGGTATTCCCTTTCCACCAAAGCATCGCGGTTTTGTTGCGGTAAATTAGGATATTGCTGAACTATTTGGTTTACAATTAAATTTTTATAATAACCAGCAACGGATGATTCTGCCCAGTCATCAGTAACTGGTAAATAAGCTGGCGTCATTCTTAGATAAGTAGAAACGGAAATCGCGATTAAGATAAATAATAAAGGAATAAGCCATTTAGAATTCTTTTTTGTAAACTTTTTTATTTGATTAAAATCAAACTGGAAACTTTCTCCTTTTTTTGTTTCAGATTCACTTAAGCCATCTTCATTTTTAAAATATTTTCTTTCTTGAATCGATTTAAACCATTTTTTTGTTTTTTGTGCAATTTCTGATAAATCGTACGATGGTTCTTGTTCTTTTGAGCTCTCTTTACTTTTAGTTTCTAAATTAAAAGCAGTTCCTTCCTTTAATTTTTCTTCTTTTTGAGAATCGATAAACCTTTCTTTAATCTTAAACCACCTTTACAGCTTAAAAAATAAGTTGTTTATAAAGTTTGTTGTAATAGGAGTATCAATAAGCATAATTAGGTAATTAGAATAATGCCTTTTTCAGTATAATCATAAGCTGCCAAAATTTTACCAGAAAGGTTTGTGCATAACCTTTTAATATTAGTTATTTTTATATTTAAACAATGGGTTCTTGTGAGATGTGCGGCAGAGAAGCCGATTTGGTAGAAGCAGAGATAGAACAAGGCAGATTAAACGTTTGCTTGAATTGTGCTAAATTCGGCCAAGTCAAGAAAACCGGGGCGGTATTCGAAAGAAATAAATCGGTCAATTTTCCATTTAGCCAAAAGCCGGTTAACCGACCGGAACTAGAATTTAAAGTGGTGCAAGATTATTCTTTTATACTCAAATCTTTTCGGGAACGCCAAGGTTTAACTCAGGAAGATTTTGCTAAATTGATCAATGAACGCGAAAGTATGGTTACTAAATGGGAATCGGGATTGATTAAACCAGATCTGAATGTTGCCAACCGGCTGGAAAAAATTTTAGGTATTAAATTAATTGAAACTGATAGTGACATCTTAACCAAAGAAGAAAAACCAACTAAGAGCGACGTTTTAACTTTAGGGGATTTTATTAAAGTTAGGAAGAAAGTTAAAGCATAAAAACAAAAGGAGGGAATAAAATGAAAACCGTATTCAGTTCGGAGTCAGTAACAGAAGGTCATCCGGATAAGACTGCAGACAAAATATCTGATGCGATATTAGATGCGCATCTGAAGTTAGATCCGGAGAGCAGGGTTGCCTGCGAGACGCTGGTCAAAACTGGCGCAGTCGTATTGGCTGGTGAGATAACTTCGAGAGCGAATGTTGATTACCAAGAAGTTGTCAGGACTGCATTGAAAACCATCGGATACGACAAGAGTACCGGATTTGATTATGAAACTTGCGCAGTAATAAATATGTTGAGCAAACAGAGCCCGGATATTTCACAGGGAGTAACCGCTGGTCAAGGTGATTTCAATCATGAAGAACAAGGCGCAGGGGATCAAGGACTTATGTTTGGTTTAGCGATTAATGATACACCTGAACTAATGCCCTTACCGATTCTACTTGCACAAAAACTCACCAGAAAACTCACGGAAGTTCGTAAAGAAGGCCTATTGCCTTATCTTAAACCAGATGGGAAGTCCCAAGTTGCAATTGCATATGATGGCAACAATGTTGTTGGTCTCGAGAACGTTGTCCTTGCTGCACATCATAGTGAAGAAGTATCAACAGCGCAATTAAGAGCAGATCTTGAAGAATTTGTTATAAAGCCGGTGTGTGGAAATCTAATAACGCCAAATACAAAGTTCTTCATCAATGCGACAGGTAGGTTTGTTGTTGGGGGCCCAGTAGCGGATGCAGGTCTAACCGGAAGAAAAATTATTGTAGACACTTATGGTGGATGGGGCCGCCATGGCGGGGGAGCATTCAGCGGAAAAGATCCCTCAAAAGTTGACCGTTCTGCTGCCTACGCAGCAAGATACATTGCCAAGAATATTGTAGCAGCCGGGTTAGCATATGAATGTGAAGTCCAACTTGCTTACTGTATTGGTCGTGCAGAGCCAACTTCAATAAATTGCAATTTAAACTTAAACGAATACCGTCCTGAATTGACCGAAGAGATAACTAAAGCTATCTATGAAATCTTTCCAGTAAAGCCAGCAGATATAATCAAACATTTTGGGCTGAAGAATCCGGTTGGTTGGTCCTACTTTGAGACTGCTGCCGGAGGACATTTTGGTAGGGAGCAGTTTCCGTGGGAAAGAACGGACAAGGTTGAAGAATTAAAAGAATACTTTAAGTGATAATTTTTTCTTATTTTTTTATTAAATTTTTCTAAGTTTTAACCAATTTGTTTAAATGCTTTTAATATTTCCAACCAAAATTTTATATAGCTTCTCTGTTTATTATCTCATTATGGGTTCATTGAAAATGTGGGTAAGCCTTAACTTTTCTTTAGGGATAGTTGCTTTACTGTTAGTCTTAATCTTAATTGGTATTAATTTGCCTACTTTAGGACAAGCTCAATACTTCTTTGATAAAGAAAGCCCAGTTTGTGCAGTTAATTGGAAAGAAGAATTTACCCTTTGGAATGATTTGGATCGCTGCTGCTTAGAAGCCAGAAAACAATTGGGCTGTCATAAAGAAACTTTCCAAGAATTTGATTGGGTTTGCCAAAGCGGCGTTAATTTGAAATATTGGATGAATAATAAAGCCTATAATTATTGCAGGCAGTTAAGTATTTGGTAAAATAGGGGTAAAATATTTGATAAAGCGTTTAGTAAAATTAATTGTCTGATTGATAGTTTGTTTGGTAAGACGAGCAATTCAGCAAGATAAATAAAAAGAGTAAGATGGGTAAAAAAAAGAGCGGAAAAAAAGAGAATCGCCTAGTAAATATCAATAAAAAGATATTTTGGGTGTTATTAGTAATAGTTTTACTATTGGGAATCACCACTACAGCTAAAGCAAAAGGCTGGCTCATTCCCGGACAACCTTTTTTCTCAACTAAAGGGGGAGTAATTGTTCTTGATTCGCTGACTTTAGAACAAAAAATAGCCCAGATGGTTATCGTTACCGGAATCAGATATAATTATTATTCCTGGAGAAGTATGCAGGTGGGCGGGATATATTTATTTGCCTTACAGACCGAAAATGTTTTTAATAATACTATTGTTGATTTCCAGTATGATATGCCCATTCATTTCTTTGTGACTACTGATTTAGAAGGTTGCGTCAATCCGTTTGCTAATTTAAAAGAATTCCCTGCAGCTTCAGAAATAAATACTTTGGGAGAAGCTTTTGAAGCTGGTTTTAGAGAAGGTGAATACTTAAGAAAATTTGGATTTAATCTTAATTTTGCTCCGGTCGTGGACCTACAGGATAGCATTTGGAAATGCCGCGCTTTTCCAGGCGATGAAAAACAAATTGCCGAATTAGCTCAAGCGTATACTCTGGGCCTGCAGAACCAAGGCATAATTGCTACCGCTAAGCATTATCCCGGAAAAACTTTGGTAGTAAAAGATCCGCATAAATACATTGTGCTTGCCGACATTAGTGAAGAAGATGTTTATCCCTACAGATATCTCATCGAAAGGGGAGATGTAAAAGCAATAATGGTTAGTCATCTTATTACCTCTGGAGCAATCGATTCAGAAGGAGTGCCGGCCGTAGTCTCTAAAAAAGTGATTGATGAAATTAAACAGAAATATTCCGGTTTAGTTATTTCAGATGAAATCCATATGCTTGGCCTGCAGAATTTTTATTCTACTTTAGACGAAATGTATATAGCCGTCTTCAAAGCGGGGAATGATATTGTCCTTAATTTTGATACCGATCCCAACGAGATTTATCGTATGATTAAAGTGGTTGCAGAAGCAGTCGAAATGGGCGAGATAGATAAAGAACAGATTGATAATTCGGTTAGAAAGATTCTAGAAGCAAAAGGGTTTGTGGTTGTGTGAAAATAAACAAGCTACTGCCTTCATTTTCTTGGCGCTATAATATTATTGTGCAGAGCAAGAATTCCTTCAAGAACTAATCTTCCCCCCGCACCTAGTTGTTGACTAGCAGCGTCATCTAATGAGAAATGATAAGTATGATTTGATGATTCTGGTTTTCTTAGATAATCTAATATTTTTAATGCTAAACCGAGAACGTTATTTGGCTTTGCAATTATGCCATAAGCTTCACCATCTTCATCAACACTATCTCCCGCATACAAATTAAAGTGTGGTTTCTCAACGCTCTGATTAAAAGGGAATTGGGTCAAACGCTTTTCATCGTAATATTCAAGGTATAATTTTCGGTTATTTAACATAAAAAAACAAAAAGGCTCTTTATTTTTAAACATTCCTTCTTTTATTTAGAAGCGAATAAAAAGCGGTTTTTAGAAATAATTATGGATACCTTCAATCAACCAACAATCTTACATTCTTGCGGGACTTCAGTGCCGATTTTGATAAATTCATCACATAGAATGCCCATCAACTCTCTGGCATCTTGGCGTCCTTGGAAGACTTTCTCACCGACCACCATAGAAGGATAGGTAGTTATATTGTAAGACGTAAGCAGAGTATTGATCATGGGCTCCTGCGTAAATCCAGAATCTAAGGAAAAGATCAAGATTTTAGCATCGAATTTCTTTTTGAGATATTTTAAGATATCTCCTTGAGTATCGTCTTTATTTTCATCATAGAAATATAGAACTTTCACACTATCTTGCTTACATTTCTTGTCAATTTCTTGCGAAATTAAATAAAACTGTATTTCTGTAAGAAAATAATCCTGTAACTGTAAATTAAATTCTTCTTGGTTAAAAATGGCTTTTTTTTCGTAATCAATAACTAAGGTCATTTTTTTGCCTAATTCATCAATATTATTTTCTAAAATTGAATGTAAAGTAGTGCAATCGGCCGTTCCCGAACCAATATAATTTTGTTGTAATTGTAAACTGCGCAGATTAACTTTTTCCTTAAGGATTATTTGCTGAGAAGAACTTAATTGAGCATTCTCCAGAAGAATTCCCACGGCAATCCCTCCTGAAAAAACCACCAACGTTAAGATAAATGCGAGAAGGTATTTCTTTAAACTGGTTTTTCTTTCTATGCCCATGAAGAAGTTTGGAAGTGCAGTTATTTATATATTTAATTGTAATCAAGACCAGAAGTTCTTTTTTTTGGTGACCACCATGAAAGCAATGTAAAACCAGACCAAAGTAATAAAAAATCCGTAAATGAATAAGTAAGTTACCAGGGATAACCAAGTTCGCCCGTAATTAGTTATTTTTTCTTTAACTAGTCTATAAGAATAAATCATCACAAAGAGGCTTATCCCAAGCAAAGTACAAGCTACAAATAACTTGAAGATGGGTAAATTAAGCAGATTAAAATCAAAGGAATAATTTCTGATTAAAGTAATAAAATCAAAATTGACACTTTTTAAATAATTAAATTGAAAATACAACTTGGAAATTAAAGATTGAAACAGCGTAGCGCTTAGGATGATCGCAATAATTCCTGAAGAAATAATGGTGGGCATCCTAATGAATCCAAAATCTCCATATTTTTTATTAAATATTAAGTTTTTATAAGCTAAAGTGTTGTCAACACTGCCTTTATACCAGCGGACTCTTTGCTTGAATAATTTTTTCCAAGTCAGTGGAGCAACCGTTTCTACAATTGCATCAAAGGTTTGAACAATTTTATACTGATATTTTTGCAAACGGATAGCAATTTCTAAATCTTCAGTAATAGTGTGTTCATTAAATCCGCCTAATTCTTTTATTACTGCGGTCTTATAGATACTGAAAGGCCCGGGAGTAACATGGATGCAATCCAATCTCGAATTTAAAAATTTATAAAACATGTTAATAATATATTCGCACCATTGTACTTTTTGCAGTACATTTTTAGGATTTTTTACTTTAAGCATAGGACAGACGGCAGCAATATTAACATCTTCTTGAAAGAGCGGAAGCATTTCCTGCAGAGCATTAGTGGCAATAAAAGAATCAGCATCTAAGCACGCAAAAAATTCTCCCCGTGCCAAGGCTAAACCGGTATTCATCGCTTTTCCCTTGCCTTGGTTTTTTTGATTAACTAAAGTTATTTTATTGGTCGGATGATCTTGGATAAATTGTTCAACAATCTCTTTAGTTCTGTCGGTTGATCCGTCATTCACTACAATAATTTCCTTCTTTTCATTTGGGTAATCTAAATTAATCAAAGATAGCAGCGTTTCTTTAACCGATTTTTCTTCATTATAAGCTGGAACAATAGTCGTAAAAAAAGGAAAATTGCGTAACTTTTTTTTCTCATTTTTTTCTTGAGAAGAAAATAAAACCAGCAGCCAAAAAATAGATAAAAATAACAATAAGAAATAAGTACAAAACAGTACAGCATCTAAAACAGTAACAATCATTCTTATTCTTTTTTAAAAGCCCAAACCTCAGACCCGTGGTAAGAGTGGATTAATTTAAACTTTTCGTTTTTAAGTAAGAATAAGAATCCCTGTTCTTTCGGAAGCGTATCTTTCATATCTTGGTTAATATATATGATGGAGATGCCATTTTCTTCCAGCAGAGGAAAAAGTTCTTGGATATAAACCGAAGAAAATATCTTTCGATTAAGATCCAGATTAGTGCCACCACTGCCCCCATCATTGTTACTGTAAAACTGACTGAACGGTGCCCGATCAGAAAAATATTTTATAAAATAGGCATTTTCCGGATAAGAAAGTACTTTTGCGTCTTTAGGCGTATTCTCTTTAATCCAAGTTAAAGCTTCTTGATCAGCATCCAAAGGGAGGTATTCAGACATTCTTTCTACATAAGTTAAAGTTGAAAACACTATCCCTAATAAGAGCAGAAAAAAAGTTAACTTTTTCAATAATACTAAAGACCAGCGCCGTTCAAATAATTTTAAAAAACCAACTGTTGCAAAAAAGACCACTAAAATCGAAAGATAAAAAATTGTTTGGGTGTTAAACAGATACGCTACAATAATTACTGGCAATAGTAAATAAGCAGTATAAAATTCTTTTTTCTTCCAGGTAACGGCCAAACCAATTACTGCTAAAATAAGCATAAATATACTGATTCCGCTAAGGCCGCCAAGATCAGAAATCAGGTCGGGAAAGATTTTCTGTGGATGGAAAGGTCCGATTAGTATAGGAATATCAAATACGAATTTATTAAAAATTAATAAAAAGAAAGTAAGGCCGGCGGAGAGTGATAAAAAATTATCTTTTGTCTGCGGTTTTTTGCTTCTTTTGGTTAATAGGTAGATTAATTGCAGGGATAAAAGTAAGAAAGTACTAAAACTATCTACAAAGGTTGCTATTGTAAATGGAATTAACGAAAAGATCCTTATTTTTTCTTGATGGTGGAATAATAACCAGAAACCCACCATTACCAACAGAAAAAACAAGGAATAGGCTGAAAAAGCAGTAAAACTAAACAAGAAAGTAGGAGTAAGAATAAAAAATAAGACAAAGAAAAAAACAAACTCTTTTTTTAGTTTAAGTTTTTCAGTCAGTTTAAATAATATCAGCAGAGAAAAAATTGACAAAAGCGGAGGTATAAGAAATAAGATTCGTTCTGAGAATAAAGAAACCAACGCAGTTAAACTATTATAAAATCCGTGTTCAGCAGCGTATAAATAATAATAGCTTTCTCCTCCTTTAAGTAAAGGTTTATTTGCAATAAAGTTGACCGCAGTTACCAAGAACGCAATTAAAATTAACAGAAATAAAAGATATTTTTTTGTATTAATAATTAAATGTAACAGATATCTATTTTTGAAGCTAGAGGAAATACCGGGTTTATTAGCAAATTTATTTTTTGGTTTCATTTTTTAGATTTTATTCCAATTCTTTTACTTCGCATTTTAACAAAAATATTTGTGTTTCATTGGCATAAACTGGTTCAAAACATTTTCTGACAGCATAATTAAACTTTTTACTGAGATTATATTGTTCTTTTGCAGAAGGCGTTAGCACAAAATATTGTAAATCATATTCTTCAGCTAAACTTAAGGCTTGAGTTTGAAAACGGGTTGTAAACAAAGAATTAAGGTCGTTAAAGCGTTTATTTACATCGTTTATCTGTCCAAACTGGTCATCCATCATATTTTTTCTATTGCTGTAATAAGTGATCAAATGCCCTTCTTCTAACCGAGCAAAAACCGCTGAATTTGGAAGCGCATTCTCACCAATCCATCTAAATGCAGCAACCTCTTCTTTAGTGGGCGTATCTTGTTGAAAAGAAACATCTACTGCTGGAATAACCATCGAAACTAACAATAAAATAATCGTTACGGGAAGCAGGTATTTTCTCCAGCGGAAGAGTTTTGTTTTTTTAAAATAATTATCTGTTTCTAAATAAAACGAAGCAAATAAAATCGCTAAGACAATCCCAAAAAAAGCTAGTGACTGCTTGAAGCGGATTAACCTAAACCAAGCCAGAAGGGTAGTAGAGATTACAAAGCTGATCAGTAAAAATGCCTTTTGGTTTTTAAGTTCAAATAAAGAATGGTAAGCAACAAATATCCCTGCTACAAAAGGGATAATGCTGACTAAAACCAAAGCCTGCAAGATAGAGATGTGGGGGAAATAACTGCTAATGGTTCGAGTAGGAACATTTTGCCAGATAAAGGCGAGCCCTTCCTGAAGCAGGGAGTTTTTGAAAAACAGTAATTGTACCCATAAGAAAAAAAAGGTTGAAAAAGTAATAATTTCCAGTTCTGCTTTGTTTATTTTCTTGCTCTCTAACAAAGATAACAGCATATAAATCCCAAAACCAATCAACAGCAGGAAAGTTAAAGGGCTGGTTAAAGTTAATATTACAAATGATCCGATATAGATAAAAAGGAATTTTCTTTTGATAATACTTTCTCGTATAGTTTTGAAAGGTGTTAAAGGGGTTTCTTTAAGGTTAATGAAAGCATAGATGGAAATAAACGTTACGGGCAGGAATAAAGATTCTACGGTAAAAGAATTGGTAAAAAATAAGATAGGCAGAAAGCCCGCAATTAAAGCGGAAAGTAACGAGGCAGTTTCATAGTTGGTTATTTTTTTAGCGATTAAATAAACTATGATTACAATAGAAGCAATCAACAGATTAGGAATGATTTTAGCTGCTACGGTTAAAGGCAGGAATAAATTAAAAAAAGCCATGAAGTAGTGGAAAAAAGGTAAAAATAAATGTTCCCTTCCTCCATAAGATAAACTGTCTGTATATACGGGCAGGCCGGTTTGAGTGATCTGTTCGACTTGCCTAAGGTGGAAATAAGATTCGTAAGTGAAGTTAGGTACAGAAAAAGCTAAACTGATTCTAATTACAGCTATTAATATAAACAAAACTAACAGTAGTTTGGTTTCTTTTTTCATCTCCAGCTATCAACCTTTCTTTTTATGATTAAAGGAGGAAGTTAGTTTTTATAAATGTGTGCTTTAGGATATAAGATTTTATAAAAGGTTAATTACCTAAAATTTAACTAAAAAAGTTATTTAAGGGGGCATAAAAATGGATAAATTATCTGGATTAGGATTAGCTGCTTTATTAGCCGTAGGAGTTAATAGCTGTTATAAACAAGAGTTAGTAGAAGAACCGCAAACGAACAATGTAGTTTTAAAAGAAGCTAAGCAAGAAGAAAACTCAGAACCTGCAGTGAAATCGGATTTGGTTTCGGGCATCTATAAAGGAAAAATTTCTGTTCAAGATAAACAATATAAGGTAACCTATGAAGTAGAACTATATAATCGGTCGAGCGATAATAAACCAGTTTCTAATTGCACTATGTTTTTATGGGATTTTAATGTAGTTAAAGATGAAGTTTATTCATTGGAACTTTTTGATTGGGGATGTGATAATCAAGCAAAAAAACTGTCGTTATTACGCCGCGATTATGGGATCTCTAGCATCCCTATTGAAACTATTTCTCTGGAAGGAACGAACCTTCAAGAAAGCGGTTTAAGTTCTTTAGCGACAGAATTATTAATGAAAGGAAGAACACTAATAAAACCAGAAAATGAACAAGAGTATCTTGCGAACCAGGAAAAATTAAAAAACATAGGTTCGATCTTGTCTCCTCTTCGCAAATAAGTTTTAGTAATGCAGACCAAGGCTAAAGATGAATAAAATATCCACGGGAGCCGATTTTTTAGATGAATTTTTGAATGGCGGATATGATACAGATATCATTACTACTATTTATGGCCCTTCGGGTGCCGGGAAAACTAATTTTTGTTTATTAGCTGCGGTTAAGGTAGCTAATTCTGGAAAAAAAGTTCTGCTAATCGATACTGAAGGCGGAATTGCCGTAGAAAGGATTAAACAAATTGCTTCTAATTACGAAGAAATTCTAAAACAAATTATTTTTTTAAATCCAGTAAATTTTGAAGAGCAGAAAGATATTTTTGAAAAAATAAAACCCTTGGTTAATAATCAGTTGGGAATGATTATCGTTGATTCGATTTCTATGCTTTATCGCTTGGAATTGGGAAGGAGCGAGGAAGTATACGAAGTTAATTCTTCTTTAGGCAAACAAATTGCATCATTGGTAGAAATTGCCCGCAAGAATAATATCCCTGTTTTGATTACCAATCAGGTTTATGCCGATTTTGACAATCGCGATGAAGTTAAGATGGTCGGGGGAGACTTATTAAAATATGGCAGCAAATGCTTGATCGAATTAAAAAAATTTAATAATTGCCGCGGACTGATTTTAAGGAAACATCGCTCCCTGCCCGAAGGAAAAGAATTAAGGTTTAAGATTGTGCAGAAAGGGATGGAGATGGATTAAAAGGTAATCACTGCCCTTCATTGCCAGCTTTAACGCTGATTACGGCTTTCTTAAAGGCTTCAATCTGTTTTTCAGTCAATTTTCCAAACCGCAGGTAATTTATTTTGATACTTCTTAGAAAAGCATTCTCTCGGTAGTATTCTGTAGGTAAATCAAACAGTTTTTTCATTTTTGGATTTTTAATTTCTCCATCTAACTCAGTTTTCTGGCAGTCATAGCAGGTAGGGTATTTCTGCCTCCAAGTAATGGTTACGTAATTTTTCTTACATCGACTGCATTTCTGTTTGTATTTTATAGCCATCTAATCACTCAAAAAGAACAATCTTTATATATTCTTTGCTTGAGAATGAAAAAAATGGATCGGAGAACCTTCTTAAAAGGGCTGGCGCTTAGTGCAGGACTATTAAGTTGTGGATTAGAAGAATTGGTTAAAGAAAAAAAACCAGCTTGGCATAATCCCAACAAATTATTGCTTATCGGAATAGATGGTGTTCGACCAGATGTTTTAATAAAAGCAACTACTCCTAATTTAGATCGGTTAATTAATACCGGCGCGTATAGTTTTAAGGCTCAAGCAGGACTGCATACTTTAAGCGGCTCTTGTTGGTCTAATATTCTTACCGGCGTTTGGGATAATAAACATGGAGTAATTGATAATACTTTTAAAGGGGCCAATTATGAAAAATATCCTGATTTTTTTACTTTAATCAAACAAGTTCAGCCAAAATTAAATGCGGTTTCAGTAGTTTCTTGGAAACCGCTTTGTAATCAAATCGTTGCTGGGGCAAACAGTTGTGATTATTATCCTTACACCGGACAGGTTGATGAAGGAGATTATTTAGTTGCCCAGCAAGCAGCAAAAATCCTTGCTAAAGGTAATCCGGATATTTTGTTTACTTATTTTGCAGGCATGGATTACGCAGGACATAATTATGGGTTTCATCCAGACGTTCCGGAATATTTCAATAAAATGGAACTAATCGATGGTTTGGTTGGGACAATGCTGAATGCTCTTGTTAATCGCCCAACTTATGAAAAAGAAAATTGGTTAATCCTTGCTATTACGGATCACGGAGGAATAGGCAATAGCCACGGCGGACAAACTCCCGAAGAGAAAACTATTTTTTATATTGCTAATGGCAAATCGGCAATTCCCGGAGAAATTATTCCTGCGCCCACTCACGTCGATATTGTGCCGACTGCTCTGTACCACTTAAATATACCTGTGAATCCGATATGGGGTTTGGATGGAAAAGTAGCTGGAATTAGATAAGAAGTTTGTGGTTATGAAAACGAGAGGTTTAGTAGAAAAAGTCGTCTAGGCCAAGATTTGAACGAGTAACTTCGAGTCGTAAGATTTATTGGTAGTTCAGTTCCCTCTTTAAACCGATTTTATTTTTCTTAAATTAACCTTTTTAGAACTGAACGAGTGAAAGGCCTAGACTTTTTCTACAGAGCC
>JBBSWB010000010.1:0-11254 GCA_038046465.1 Nanobdellota archaeon | reverse complement strand
GGTGTTACCGCGGCGGCTGGCACCCGTCTTACCCACCACTTATTCGCCAAGCTATTTACACTTGACAAAAGCCCATGCAAAGCATGAGCACTAGGAGTTCCCTTATCGCACTTGCGTACATTGTAAAGTTTTCGCGCCTGCTGCACCCCGTAGGGCTAGGGTCAGTGTCTCAGTACCCTTCTCCGGGCAACCGCTCTCACGGCCCGCACTGATCAAAGGTATGGTAGTCATATAAATTCCCGGTGAAATATTTTTCACACGGAATACTTTACACTACCATCAGCCTAATCAGCCGCCAACTCATCCTTAGGCGTCACCTTTAAGTAAAAGGACATTCCAGTACCTTTTACCTATCTAATCTTAGCCTCAGTTTCCCGAGGTTATCTTAGACCTAAGGGCAGATTATTGACGTGTTACTGAGCATTCAGCCTGTGCCTCCGAAGAGGCCCTCTGACTTGCATGGCTTAATCGAACTCCTATAGCAGCAATCTTCCGCAGGATCAACGGAAACTAAAAAAACTAGATTTAAATTTGCGATCCTTTTTCTGGCTCAAAGCTGTCTTAATGGAATTTTACTATTTTGTCGTCCAAATTTCTTTGGATCACCTGTTTCATACTCAAGATTAATTGAGCATACATTTTGTTTTTGTTTAGGAACAGCGATTGTTTATAAAGGTTTCGGGAGTAAAGGCCAATTTTAAAAATAAATTTTTAAATAAATTTTAAAATAAAAAGCAGGTTTCTTAATTCTACGTCCTGAAATTGATTTAATTTTATTTCACTAAATTCCTACCAAACCCATTTAATTTTCAAAAAAAAAACAAGATTAAGAAAAATGAATAATTAAAATAAATTATTAACATAACAGATAAAAAAAATTAATTAGAATAATTAGTGCACATAATAAAAATAATAAATAAAAATATTACCTTAGCATACTTAATTTAAAAAATTCAATAAAAATATTAAAATAAACTATAAATAAGAATATTAATCAAGAGGATTAAGCAGCTTGAATCTTTCTTCTGCGCTTAGCTTTTTTTAGCTTTTTACGTTGCCATTTCCAGCGCATTTGCCCTTTCTTCTTCCAGCGTCGTGAACTTCTTTTCATTCACAGCAAAAGATTTGGGGTATTTTATAAATGTTTCTACTCCCAATCGTTACTGGGCTTGATTAAGTCTCTATTTTGGTTCTGCACTTCCTCTGCGGCTGATGAACAAATAAACTCCTAATAACAGCGCGCTTAACCCCGCTAACCCGTAAATTAAATACTCTTTTTTAATTATTTGCTGAGGAACAATGGCGCTAAACCAACCGGTAAGCATACTGCCATAGCTTTTCTTGGCTTCTTCAACAGTTGCCTGTTCATCAGTTACAGCTGCGCTAGTTAATAAATCTCCGCTTGCTTCTTCCTGCACCGGAGTTTCTTCAACAACTGCTGGCTCTTCAGGAGTTTCTTCCACAAATTCTTCCTCTTCAACTACTTCTTCGTCGGAATTTGCAGATGCGGTCGAAGAACTTCCTCCGCCACCGCCACTGCTGCTTCCGCTAGAAGAACTGCTATCACTATCGGATTCAGAAGATTCAGATTCGTTACTGGGTACTTCATCAGCGACACCAGCAGTAACAAAAGTAGTTTGACTAGCAATACGACAATTGCCTGCAGGATCGCAGGAAGAGACCGCATAGTAATAAGTAGTTGCTTTAGTAAGGCTAGTTATTGTCAAACCATGTCCCGTCGTTAAAGCCGAACTGGTAACTTGATTTCCTAAACTGGACATTGTGCCGTAATCAAGAGTAGAGTTGGTATTTTCATTAGTGTCCCAAACAATTTCTGCTGCAGTTTCAGTGATACTTTCTGCAGTTACGCCAGATATTTCTGGAACAGTCGTATCAATCGTTAAAGTATAATTACTAGAAGCAAAGACTGCATTTACAGAATCCTGTGCTAAACAATTCCAGGAATAAGATCCTGCTGGTAAAGTTTTGGTAAACAAAGCTAAGGCAGTTTCGCCAGCAGCAGTATTTAATGCAAGGGTTTCTTTGGCTTGCCACTCGCCACCCCAATTACCATACAAAGTTAGATTAGCTAGATTAGTTTCATCAATCGCTGAACAGCTGAAATCAACGGTCGTATTTGAAGTAATATAATTATTGCTTGGAGCAGTTAAAGTAACAACGGGAGCAACCGCATCCAACTCTGGAACAGACACTGTTAAGGTAAATGCGCGAGAACGAAGTTCATTCTCTTCAGTTGATAGACCATTACCTAATTCATCAACACATTGAACTGTCCACCAATATTCTCCATTGCTTAACTGTTTAGTAAAGCTTTGCGTTGTTGATTTTACAATGCTTAACGCAGATTCATTAAACAAGCCATTTAAGTATAGGCTGCAATTAGTTACGCCCAACAATAAATCATTAACATTGTAATTGAAAGTAATCAAATTACTGTCTTCTACAATAGAATTGTTTGCCGGACTTTCCAAAGAAACAACTGGCGCAGTGCGGTCGACGGTAAAATTAAGAGATTGATCGCTATTAGTTTCTCCAAAAGAATCAGTAGCTACAACGGTAACCGTATGCACTTCTTCGGATAAACTAGCCATATCTACGCTGGCGCTCCAGTAATTGTTTAAGTCATCGTCAGAAACAATATCACCTAAACCTTCATTAGAAGCAGCAACTTCAATAAAATTGATTGATCCGTTTTCGCTGAGGCCATTAGTGATTCTAAACAATACTGCATCAACAGTACCGGTTTCGTCGGTAACTGTAGCATTGAATAGTTGTACCTCATTACTAAACTTAGCTCCGCTCGAGGGAGAATTGATTGCAACTTCGGGAGGGAAGTTGGTTACGACTAAATCCCTAGCTGAACTAAGGCCTTGGATATTTGCAACATCACTACCAAAGACGTGGTAAGTATAAGTGCCGATAGCTAGGTCAGTTAAAGCATAATAAAATGAAGTATCGCTCTCTCCACCATTACCGTCGCTGTTTTTATTCATAGTATAATTGATTACCGCTTCATTAACAATATTACCTTCAACTACATTAAATTTAGTCAGTTCTAATACCGCTGCAGATAAACTAATATCTGAAGAAACATTAATCACAACTAGTTTACCGTCGGTAGTAAATCCATCAGCTGGATTAGTGGACGTAAAACTAATAACTGGTTTCAATGCAGCCAACATATCAATTCGCGGATAATTCGCTCCGACCTCTAAAGGATCAGCAATTACTGTTCCGGTAAGCAATAATTTTTGTTCAATTTGTTCCGGAGTAGGGGTTTGCTGGTAAGCTAATTTCCAAAATTGATTCATTAACGCTGCAGCTGCAGCAACATGCGGAGTAGACATAGAAGTCCCAGATAAAGTTCTCGTTCCTCCCCCCAACTTAAGAGAGGTAATGGAAGAACCAGGAGCAGCTATAATATCGGTAAAGAAAGAATTACGGAAAGCATAACTTGCTAAATTGTCTGATTTGTCCGTAGCAGTTACTCGTATCGCTTTTTCAACACAAGCAGGAGCAGTAACGCCCGCAATAGGATTAGTATAACTACCGTAAGTATTACCTGAAGCAATAACTACAGAAATATTTTGTTGAACTGCTTCATTGATGAGCACGGCATATTGTCCGTCTAAAGAAACATTTGTATCACAATAAGAAGCATATTGGTCTCCCCCCAAGCTAATACTGATTACAGAAATACCATAAGCGGCAGAATTAGTGATGCAGCTTTCTATTCCCGCCAAGACGTCAGCATCGGAGCAGGAACCTTGAGCATCACAAACTTTTACAGCAACAATTTTTGCCTCGGGAGCAACCCCTTTATATTTTTCATCATTAGAAGCAATTATCCCAGCAACATGGGTTCCGTGTCCTTGGTCATCCAATGGATCGGGATCGTTGTTAAGGAAATCATAACCTGCAACTACGGTTCCACATTCTCCAGCCAGGAAAGTTTCCGTAGTGCAACCACCTAAAGCAGCATGAGTATAATCTACTCCTGTATCGACAACACAAACTGCTTCTCCTTTACCGGTAATTCCTTGCTCGCCAACTAAAAAAGAGTGAGCATCATCAGCATTAATTAATGGAACAGAATCAGCAAGAAAAATATGTTTAACTCCATTAAGAATCACTTTTTCAACATTGGGATCGTCTTTTAATTTTTCCAAACCCGCTTCAGTAACTTCTCCAGCTAAAGCATTTAAAGAATTGTATTGGTGTTTTAATTCGAATTCTTTTTCTTCATTCAATAAACCAAAAGCGGTTTCTTTTTCTTCTAAATTTAAATTATTCAAAACTTCTGCTTGATTATCTTTAATGTTCTGCTCTTTTTCTTGATCGCTAATTTGGTTATTATTTTGATTATCATTTCCTGTAAAAGCGGTTTGAGGATTATTTTTTAATAAAACGATTACAGAAACTGCTTCGTTCCCTGCAGCAAAGGCGTCTACAACTTCAGCAGATACTTCTGCTTCTACCCCTACTCCCACCACTGCGCCCATTATTCCCCCAGAATTGATTAAGACAAACCCAAATCCGACAACAATGATTGCCAGCAGCAAAAAGAGTTTTGTTTCTCTTTTGAGATTAGAATTTGATTTTAGATCAGTTAATTTTAAATTAAAAAAATTATTTCCTGTTTTTCTGTAATTTTTTAAATTAGTTTTGTGTCCCATTTTTGCTCCTCTTTTTTTACCCCATCATTAAATTTAAATCTGTTTTTGTTTTAATTATAGTCGAGCCAAATCCTTCTCCAATTTGGAAAAAGAAATCAGAAAAAACTCCAGCAAATAAGTCTAACAAGCTGGTTTCCTGCTCATAAATAACATAATCTGGTTTAGTAATTGCATGGTTTGTCTCTAAATATTTTTCAACAGTTTGTTTATCGCCTAATTCGTCTACGAGGCCATAATTATATGCTTCTACGCCTAAAAAGAATTCTCCAGTAGCTAACTGTTCAACTGCAGCAACATCTAATTTTCTATTTGCCGCAATCTCTTCGATAAAATATTGATGAATCTTATCAAGTTTGCCTTGTAAAATAGTTTTTTCTTCCTCTTCTAATTTTTTTAAAGGCGTTCCTAAATCTTTGTACTTTCCTGCCACTAAGCGCTCATAACCGACGCCATAATCTTCCATCAATTGACTAAATTCTAAATAAGAAGAAATTACCCCAATACTTCCAGTGATGGACATCCTATTAGCAACAATATAGTCTGCTGCTGAAGCAACCCAATAACCGCCGGAAGCGCCAACTTCTCTAATCAAAGCAATTACCGGCTTGTCGGCGGTTTTGACGGCAGTAGCAATCTCATCCGAAGCAACAGCTGATCCGCCTGGAGAATTAATTTCTAACACGATTATTTTTATCTGCTTGTTTTTATCTGCCTCTTTAATGAATTCCACAATTTTTTCAGAAGAAACAGTAGCTGTGCCTAAACTGGTGCCGCCAGTAGCCGTAATAGGCCCTTCGATAGGAATCAAAGCTATATTGCCCATTTTAGAACCATCAAAGAGGGAAAATAATAAAGGCAGGATTACAAAAACAACTAATGCGGTTATTCCAATTATTAATAAAAGATATTTAAGATGACTAGAAACGTATTTATGAGGATTAGGGTTACAAGAATTACAACTACTGTTAGCTCTAACGCTACCTACATCATTCCTCCTTTTCACAGCTATAGAAAACCTTACAGAATTTATAAATGTTTTTATACAGCAAAAGTAGAAAAAGTCGCCGGCTTATTATAAAAAGCAAATCTTTTTAAATAGGTCAAAGTTATTTATCACTACAGCGGGATAGGGAAGCTAGGAGTACCCGCCGGGCTCATAACCCGGAGATCGGAGGTTCAAATGCCAGCAATTGAAATACGCTGCTGAAAGTCCTCCTCCCGCTACTTTTTTTATAATATCCATAAGGGGCAATTAAAATGAATCAAAACAAACAAAGACCTCGTGTAAGGAAAGATACAATAAAATATCAGGCCGATAACTTAGATCAACTTGTTAGTTGGGCCAACCAAATATATAAAAATAATGAAGATGCATCAGTTGAAGTAAATTTTCCTTGTTTTGTGGTTGGCGAATTAACTACTGATGACGCGATTGTAGGAAGAGGCAGAATTTTTATTAGTAGCCAAGGATTAATTTTAAAACAAATCGTATTTGAAACATATCATTGGAAATATGATAAAAATGGTGATTATGTAGATAATCTTAATCGCCCAATGTATTCAATTGATGAAGAAGTAATATTTCCAGCAAAGACGGTGCGAGTTGATGTTTCGCTTGTAGATGACCTACCTTTACCTCTAAGCATAACGGCTTTTGATAAAGTTCCAGAAGAAATAAGAAGCTTCAGGGGAAAAGGCTGCTCGATTTCAAGAGATAATTATGCCCTGGGTGGAGCTCCAAGTGAAACGGTCAATGTTGCTGGAATAACCTCTGAACTTGGTCTTGTACACCCATACGGTAAGACTCTTACATGGCCAATAGTTGGCTTTAGTTTTGCTAAATATGATCCAACCATATCAGATTATTTGGCTAAATGTATGGAAGGACTTGATAAAATACGCCAGGCTACTAATTATGCACGAGATTTGCTAAAGACAGATTGATTTTTTTAAAATAAAGTTTCCATTCAATTTGAAAAATAATTTAAAAATATTAAAAATAAAATAAAAAATTAATTACAGCAGCAATCACTGCCTACTTTTTTAGCCAGTTCTTCTAATTTTTTGGTTAATTCTTTGGCCGTAGCCGGATCGATTCGGGTAGTAACATCTTCCATTTCTTCTTCTCGGTAAACTGCTACTAAATTTATTAAGTCCCGGACTAAATCTTCTGCGCTTTTAGGGCCTTTTGGTGAACAACCGCAACCACAATTATTTTTTTTCATTTTCTAAACCTCCTTGATGGATTTTATTAGTTTATTCTTTTATGTTTTGTTAGTTTATTATTTAATTGAAATATCTTATAATTTTTAACTTTAAATATCAATCAACACCTGTGCCTGCCAGCCGCCGATAATTTTCTTCACTTCAAACATATGCATAGTAATGGCTTTAACATCAACTTTGGGGTCGTGCTTAGCATTATCTAATTTTTCGCCATGGGCTTGACAAGTTAACTTGAATACTCCGCTGTTTTCTTCAATCTTTAAATCAAATTTGCTGAAGATTAGCTGCTGGGCATCTTTGTAAAAAACCAAATCGTCCAAGAAATCAAATAAAATATTTTCTACGCTCTTGCCCTCTCCAGTGATGGTAATTATTTCTTTTGGCTCTATTTTAGAAAGATCGACCTGAGAATTTTCTAAGGCGAAGGCGCACTGCTGGAACAGTTCTTCAAGCGTAGGTGCTTCTGCCTGAAATAACACATCAGCAGTATGTTCAAGATATTTATATGAAGGTTTCATTTTTTATTTTTAGTTTATTTTTTAAAATTTTAATTAGTTTATAATTTATTTTTCCAGTACTGCTTTTATTCTTCTCACCCCAGCAGCAGAAGATTCCTCTTTAACAATTTTAAACTTACCTAATTCAGAGGTGTTATTGGCGTGGGGGCCCATGCAGATCTCTTTGGAATAATCCCCAATGGCGTAAACAGAAACTTTAGGCGGATATTTAGTGCCAAATTCTCCGTGTGCTCCCGAACTTAATGCTTTTTCTAAAGGCAATTCTTCTCGCTTAACTTCTACGGCCAATTTGATTATGCGGTTTACTTCGCTTTCAATTTTTTTAATTTCGTCAGGAGTTAATTTCCGGTCAAAATTAAAATCAAACCTTAACCGTTCTGGAGTGATGTTGCTGCCTTTCTGCTTAATGTCTTCTTTCAAAATTTTCCGTAAAGCTTCATTTAACAAATGCGTAGCCGTATGTAATTTTCTAGTTTCCTCAGAAGCATCGCTTAAGCCCCCTTTAAATTTCTTTTCTGCTCCTACTCGAGAAAGTTCTTGGTGTTTCTCATATTCTTTTTCAAAACCTTGCTTATCTACTTTAACTCCTTTCTCAGCAGCTAACTCTTCAGTCATTTCTATCGGGAACCCATAACTCTGAAATAAAAAAAAAGCTTCTTTAGCATTAATGCTTCTATTTTCTTGAGTGATCCGGGCAAATTCTTTTAACCCTTTCTCTAAAGTTGCTTCAAACTTTTCTTCTTCTTTTTTTAATTCAGAAATTATTTTATCTTTATTTTGTTTTAATTCCAGATAGGATTCAGAATAATTCTTGATTACAATTTCCGCTAATTTGTTTAAGGATAAAGCAGGCAGGTTCAATAATTTAGCTAACCGAATCGCTTTGCGGATCAATCTTCTTAAGATATATCCGCGATCAACATTAGAAGGTATGACTGCATTATCATCACCTAAAATAAATACGGAAGCTCTTAGATGATCCGCAATAATGCGCATAATTTTTTGATTTTGCTCATAATTTTTCCCGCTTAATTTTTCAATCTCTTTAATGATCGGTTGAAATAGATCTGTTTCATAGGCGCTTTTCTTTCCCGATAAAACGGCTAAGGTTCTTTCTAAACCCATCCCCGTATCCACATTTTTTTGTTTTAATAATTCTAAAGTGCCGTTTTCTTTTCTATTATAAGTCATAAACACATTATTCCAAATTTCCACCCAGCGATTATCAGCAGCATCAAATTTCTGTGGTGTTTCTTCATCGCCCGCCCAATAAAATATTTCTGTACTTGGACCACATGGGCCAGTATCGCCAGCTGACCAAAAATTATCTTTCCCCAGATAAGCAATTCTCTCTTTAGAAACTCCTAAGCTTAACCATAATTTAGCGGACTCTTCGTCTTTGGGAACATCGTCATCGCCTTTGTAAACAGTAAAAGCTAATTTGGTTAAAGATAAGTTTAACCATTTTTTACTGGTCAGAAATTCAAAACTCCAGGCAATCGATTCTTTCTTAAAATAATCTCCTAAACTCCAATTACCCAACATTTGAAAGAAAGTATGATGAGTATTATCTCCGATATTATCAAAATCGACCGTGCGTAAACATTTTTGAACATTAGCTAAACGATTTCCTAAAGGATGTTTTTGTCCTAGGAGATAGGGAACTAACGGCTGCATCCCGGCCGTGTTGAATAATACGGAAGGATCATTAGTAGGAATCAAGGAAGCGGAAGAGATGATTGCATGCCCTTGTTTCTTGAAAAAGTCCAGATATTTCTGTTTGAGCTCTTTTGCTTTCATGCGAATTAGAAAAAGCTTGCCGGTTTTTATATATTTCTAATTATAAATGGACTTAATCTTTAATACCGACATAAAAATCGCCCATCCACTCTGGCGAACCTAGGGCTCCCTCTTTCAATTTTTCCCGCCCTTTTTTATAAGCGTCCCGATCTTCCCGGAACCCTTTTTTTAGCTCTAGAGTCCAATAACGAACATCCTCGACTGTAGAAATATAAATCCTCCCTCCTTTCTTTAGGATTCTTTTGGATTCAGGTACTATTTTTTCTCTCATATCCAAAATGCTTAAATGATCAAAAACATTCGAAAGATAAATCATATCAAAATGATTTGCAGGAAGTTCTGAAAATACTGTTCTTACATCCGCTTGGACTAGATTTATTCTAGAAAGATTCCTGCGCACCTGTTCAAATCGTTTATCGTCATGGATGAACCCAACAAATTCAGTATTTCCTCCAGCTAACTCCGGCGCAAAATTATCGGCAATAGAACAAAGATAATCCTGTTTAGATGAAGGCACCACTTTTGATAAATTATCAAACAGCTCCATCCATTTTTTATTAGCAAATCTGTTGTTTAAAAAATTAAGATATTCTTCTCGGCCCAAATTATAGATTAACTCTATTTTTAGTCCGGCTAAAAAAACTTGAAAAGGATTATAATCAACCCCATAGATCCTTCCTGTAGAAAGTTTCTCGGATAGACCCAGAAGTTGATCTCCGGCACCGATAATTCCTAAGATTTCTTCGTCTCCCCGCGGGTTTAAGGAAGCTACAATTTGGTCTACTGATTCATTAGTAACATAATAATTACAGGCACCCAGATTATTATAAGCATTCCGAAAGTTCTTACGATTTAATACCAATCTGGAAAAATCAAAATGAGCGGATGGTTTTTGTGCCTGTGGATATAAATCAGCTAAGAAGTTTAAATTAATTAAATCAGCTAAGGATCTTAGATTAATTGTTACCATTTTGTTATAATCTAAAACCAGCTCTTTTTGGGATTAAAAAGGCGCGTTTTATAAAGGTTTCATAAAAATTAAATTTAATTATTAGAAACGACCTTATTCAGTTTCTTAACAATTTCTTCAATCTCTTTCTCACTTTTTCCATGTGCTGTTAAGCCGTCTTCCAGAGATTCAAAGTGCGCTGCCCCGCAGCCTAAGCAATGGATGCCTTCCTCAAACAAGACCTCTACTGCCTGCGGATAGTTGATCATTAATTCGCCAATCTTCATTTCTTTGGTAATTTTTGTTTCTTTAGTAATATTTTGTTTCATTTTCCTTAAAATTAATTGCGAATTTAAAAAGTTATTCCTGTTTATTGATAATTAATATTCCTTTAAATGAAAAAAACTAAAACTCTCAGCTTCAAAACTCGCCCAACTGTTTCTGCTGCTGCTTAGTTTTAACTAAACTAGAAATAACTTTAAAATCTGCTTTCATCTCTGCTAACATTTGTGGATTTCTTCCCGAATATAAATATGAAGCAGGATGGATTACCGGAACTACTTTAATTTCCTGCCCATTAAAAATAAAAGAATGAACTTTCCCGTGCATCGATTTGATGCCCGTCTTTCCCAGAATTCTTTCCGTGGCAAAATTGCCAATAGTAACCATAACTTTTGGCCGCATCGTTTCAATTAATTTATTCAATCGTTCCCGGCAATTTTCAATTTCTTCTTTAGCCGGGTTGCGGTTATTAGGTGGACGGCACAGCAGAGTATTAGTAATAAAAATATCTTCTCTTTGTAAATTAGCAGAAGTTAACAATTCGTTTAATATTTTTCCAGACATACCGCAGAAAGGAATTCCTTGTTTGTCTTCATTAGCTCCCGGAGCTTCCCCGATAAGCAGTATTTCGGATTTTTCATTGCCGCAGCCAAAAACTACTTGCGTCCTGCTTTTAATTAATTCAGAACATTTCTGACAGGATAAAATTTCTGCTTTTAATTCAGTAAATTTAGGCATATAAAAAATAAATTAGCAGAACTATATAAGAATTATTCTTTCTT
>JBBSWB010000009.1:0-19504 GCA_038046465.1 Nanobdellota archaeon | reverse complement strand
ACATTAAGAGGATTGTCTACTTATTTATATATCACTCACTTTTCGAATTGTGCCTAAAAAAAGAACTGTTTGGAGTTAGTTATCTTGTCTTAGTTTATCTAATTTAGCTTATTTATTCTTATCCCCAATAAGCTGCTTTCTCTTCTTTAATCGCTTTGGCCCGGGCAGTGGTGAAGTAACCTTCCAATCGTTTATACGCTTCTTCAACTTCTTCGTCGACTGATGGTTTAATTATTTCCAACGCATCCAAGAAGTTTTTCATGGTCACTTCTTTACTCTTAATGTCTTCCCGCAAAGCGATCATGGCTGCTTCCCGGCAAACCCCTTCTATATCTGCCCCGACATAGCCTTGGGTCTTTCCAGCTAGCTTCTTAAGGTCGACATCTTTAGCTAAAGGCATCTTCTTTAAGTAAATATCAAATATTTTTTTTCGGCCTTCTTCATCGACAACTGGAGTTAAAATAATTCGGTCAAATCTTCCTGGACGCAATAAAGCGGGATCAACAATATCTGGTCGGTTAGTGGCACCAATAACTACCACATCATTTAAACTTTCTAATCCGTCCATTTCCGTTAACATTTGGTTAACTACTCGCTCACCAACCCGAGCATCGCCATCTGAACTTCTTCTGGGAACTAAGGAGTCTATCTCGTCAAAGAATAAGATTGTTGGTGCAGTCTGCCGGGCTTTCCTGAATATTTCCCGCACTGCTTTTTCAGATTCACCAACCCATTTGCTTAACAAACTTGGACCATTAATTAAAATAAAATTAGCTTCACTTTCTTTAGCTACAGCTTTGGCTAATAAAGTTTTTCCCGTTCCGGGCGGACCATATAATAAAATCCCTTTAGGCGGCCTAATCCCCATCCGTTTGAAAACTTCCGGTTTTTTTAGCGGCCATTCCACTGCTTCTTTTAATTTATCTTTAACATCTTCCATACCGCCGATATCTTCCCAATTAACGTCGGGCGTTTCCACTAATACTTCACGCATAGCGCTAGGGCGGACTACTTTTAGTGATTCTAAGAAATCAGTCTGAGTGACCATTAATTTTTCCAGAATTTCTGGAGGAATTGGTTCGCCATCTTCAACTCCCTCTACTTTTAATTCCGGAAGAATTCTCCTTAATACAATCATAGCTGCTTCTTTAGCCAAGGAATTCAAATCTGCACCGACAAAACCGTGGGTAATTTTAGCGATATCTTTTAAATTAACATTTTTAGCTAAAGGCATATTGCGAGTATGGATTTTTAAAATATCTTCTCGTCCATTCTTGTCCGGAACACCTAGTTCTATCTCTCGGTCGAATCTTCCCGGACGGCGTAATGCTGGATCAAGAAGATTAGGCATATTGGTAGCAGCAATCACAATCACTTTGCCCCGGCTTTTCAATCCGTCCATCAAGCTTAACAATTGCGCCACTACTCTTTTTTCTACATCGCCTTTAGTTTCTTCCCGCTTAGCCGCGATGGCATCAATTTCATCAAAGAAAATTATGGATGGTGCATTCTGTTCTGCTTCTTCAAATTTCTTCCTTAAGTTAGCTTCACTTTCACCATAAAATTTAGAAATAACTTCTGGACCATTAATTAAGATAAAATAGGAATTAGTTTCGGAAGCTACGGCTTTGGCTAATAACGTTTTTCCCGTTCCGGGCGGACCATGTAACAAAACTCCCTTGGGCGGCTCTATCCCTAATTTTTCAAAAATTTCCGGATGTTTTAATGGCAGTTCAACCATTTCCCGAACTTTTTTTATCTCTTCGCTTAATCCACCAATATCTTCATAGTTAATTCCTAATCTAATCGTTTCATCGTCTTTAACTTCTACTGCCTGTGGATTGAATTCTACTTCTGTATCCTGATTGACAACAACAATCCCTTTAGGATCTGCATTAACTACAATCAACTTTAATCCCCCTAAACCAAAACCAGCAAATTGGTTTTCTAGCATAGAAAATACATTATCTATATTTTTATCCTGAAAACCTTGCCTTCTGGTAGAAACCCTTAATGAAACTAAATCTCCTTTCAGCAATGCTTTACTCATCAATCCTTGCTTAAAGACACTGGGATGAGCCCTGATTGTAAATCCTGGCTGGGCAGGAGCGACCACAATCGTTCTGGCTGATTTTACTTCTGCTTTTTTAAGGGTAACAATTTCCCCAATAGAAGCACGAGCATTTTTTCTGACATTTCCGTCCATCCTGATAATATTTAATCCAATATCTCCCGGATAAGCGCGGTCAACAATCGCAGCAGTAACCCGTTCCCCTTTGATTTCAACGACATCACCGGGATTGACTTCAATTTGTTTCATGAAGCTAGAATCTATTTTGATGATGCCTTTATTGACATCATCTTGTACTGCTTCCATCACTTTTAACTTAATTTCTGCTCCACCCATAACTTACCCCCAGAGTGTATTTTTTAAAGTTTTTATATATAAAGGTTATGATTTTAAAGCGGAATTAAGCCTTTTCTGCGCTAAAAATTCTTTTCAAGAAGTTGGCTAAGGGGAGCTAATTCCCGCGCAGAGCCATCCTCTAAAGAATCTAAATATTGCTGGTGTCGTTGCTGCCGCATTTCTGCAATACAAATCCCGGCAATTGCCGGGAAATGGTCCAAGACGAATTTTACACCATGTACCTGAGAAATAGAATGCAAGGTTTTATAGACTTCAGCAATCCCAGTAGGATCTAAATATACATCTGAAAAATTGGATTCACGTGGTTTCTGCTCTAAAGCAACATCGGCAAACCAATAGGCAAAGCCTTCATCGAGATTAGAGGCATAAATATAATCGTTGGACCTAAAATTATAGCCTACTCTTTGTCTAAAATCCCCTGTATAAATTTTATGCCCATATTCATGTACTGCTGTACGTAAATCTCCTTGCCGGAAGTAACCAAAATTGTCTCGCAGTAAAATTTCTTCTAAACCTTTTCCATCTCTAATGTATTTTCCAGAAGCTGCGCCCATTTCTTCTTCAGTTCCGACCCTAATAGGAACACTGCTAACTTGGTAACCCACTACCGCAGAAGCTTTGGCTACAGCAGCTTTATTTATCTCTTCTAATACCGACCTTGTCCTTGCTCGATTAATATATACTCCTATGTCTTCTAACGGGGGGGCTTCTAAATAATTATTTTTATCCAGTTTTTGCAATAAAAACCCAAAATCAGGGGAATCGCGATTAACATCTTTTTTAAGTATAATATCACCTAGCTCTTGCCCTAATTTTGTAGGATATTCCATAAGAATTGGTTTTAAGCTGCCTTTTATAAACTTTTTGGTAATTTATTACTTATTCGGAGTAACACTTAAAAGTTATAAATAAGTTAAATAAGGATTAAAACAACTCTTTAGGGAAATAAATATACTTATATTCCTCATAAGCTATTAAAGGCTCGTAGTGGTTGATTTGACAAGGAAATAAACTCTTAAGACTTAAAACTGTTTCTTGTAAATCCGCAATATTTTTTACTAGCAAATAAATTAAAATATTTAATCTCCCAATAGTTTTTACTGCCCATAACGTATTTTTGTCATTTGATAAAAAAGTTTTTAATTTTCTCTCTTTTTCTTCATCCAACCCATTAATATTTAACAGCAAAGTATGTAAATTATAACCTAACGAAGTATAATTTATGATGGGGATAAATTTTAAGATCATACTTGAATTAACCATATTTTTAATTCTATACGCAACGGCATCAGCAGATAATTTAACTTTTCCGGAGATTTCGTGTAAAGGCAAAAGGGCATCTTCACTAATAACTTTCAAAATTTCGTAGTCTTTTTCGTCGGTTTTATTGTTTATTTTATTATTTATTTTTTTAGTAACCTTCTGTTCTAGTTTAAGTTCAGAAAAACTTAGCGGAAAAGTTTCAGTAACAAACGTCTTAGCTATGGTTACTAATTCGTAGTCCTGTAAATATCCAGAACAATCACCAGTTATTTTTGTCAAAACCTTATCAAGATCGGCAGTATCCTTAGTCACAAAGGCGATTTCAAAATCATAATTCCCACAAAATTTAATGACTGCTCTTACAAAAGGATATTTAATCAATTTATTTACTATCTTTTGTTCTATTTCTAACGGAGGATTATTCAGTTTTATAAATAAATGATTTGCTTTATATCCTAATTTAGATATATCGACCATGGTTCTATACCCTTGGATAACTCCTTTTTTTTCATAATTTTTTATTCTATAATTAACCGCATCTCTGGAAAGCGCAACTGTTTTTGACAATTGTGTCAAAGGAAGTCTAGAATTAACTGCGAGCAAAGACAATATTTTTTTATCTTTAACATCTAATCTTATTTTTTCCGTTTCCCTGGTTTTCTGCAGATATCTCATCTTTATGATTAAACTTATTTTATTTATAAATATTCCGGTAAAACCGCATTTTTTAATAAAATCTTTCTTATATTTCTATAGTTATAATTACTTTGTGATTAAAAATGAAAACAAACGATAAACAAAGAAAAATTGAAACCTTAACTTACCTAGCTAAAGAGTTAATGCCTGAACTACCTTACCATAATTTTGACCATGCTAAGGATGTTTATTGCACAACAACTCTTTTGGCTTCGCTAGCCGATCTTGATTACGAAAATCAATTTCTACTAGGGACAGCAGCCTTGCTTCATGACATCGTCATGATTCCAAAATCAAAAGATAATGAAGAAAAAAGTGCTGAATTTGCTAGACAATACCTGCCCAGAATTGGTTATTCTGCAGAACAAGCCGATCAAGTTGGAAACCTTATTTTGGCAACAAAAATGCCTCAGAAACCAAAGGGTTTCCTAGAAAAAATAATTTGTGACGCTGATTTAGATAATCTGGGAAGACCGGATTTCTTTGAATTGGGCGAGAAGGTTAGGCTAGAATTAGGTCTTCCGGCTAGTGAAAGCTGGTATCAACAACAGTTACAATTTCTTAGAAACCACCAGTATCATACTGAAGTGGCAAGAACCTTAAGAGATTCGGGAAAAGCAGTAAATCTGGAAACCTTAGAAAAAAACTTACGGAGGACAAAATGTTAGTTGCCGGATGGTCTTTAACCAAAGCCTGTAATCTTAATTGCATTCATTGCTATAATGCGTCAGGCAGACGAGATCCTAGCGAATTAACTTTACCAGAATGCTTTAAGATTGTTGATAAATTAAAAAACTCAGGAGTTGTAGCAATAAATTTTGGCGGCGGAGAATGCGCCTTAAGGCCCGACTTTATTGATTTATGTAAATACATCAACAGCAAAGATATTGCTATTTCTTACACAACTAATGGAACAACCTTTAATCGAATAAAAGACCATTTAGATTTGTTTCACGATGTTGGGGTTAGCATAGATTTCGCTGATGCAGAAAAACATGACTGGTTTAGAGGAAGAACGGGAACTTTTGATCTAGCCGTAAAAGCATTAGAGGTTTTAGTTGCAAGAAGGATAGACAATGAAATGGTAACTTGCTTAACTAAACTTAATTGCTCAGAAGAAAACCTGCAAAAATTATATAACTTGTCTCAAAGATTGGGGGTGGGTTCTTGGAGACTTAATCGATTTAGGGCAAATGGTCGAGGAATAGACAATAAGCAAGAATTAGCTCTTTCAAAAACAGATTTAAGAAAAGCATTTACTTATTTAAGCCAATACAACAGAGAAGGAATTTTAACTCCGGAACCTTTGTTTAGAGCAGCATTTGGAGGCACATACTATTTTCCCGGAGATCCTTCGGGATTTACTGCCTTCAGGATTCAACCCAATGGAGAAGTTTCTCCGAGCGTATTTCTTAGCGAATCTGGTGGAAACATAAAATACCAATCTGCAGAAGAAATAATGCAATCGGACATCTTTCAAAGAATAAGAGATAGAAAACCAACTGGAAAGTGTAAGGGGTGCAGCGCTTATGCTCATTGCCGGGGCGGAGATGCAGGGGCGTCTTATTTAGAATATGGACATTTTAATGGCCCAGATCCGTTGTGCTGGCTTAGTCCTGAGCAGGAAAAACCCAAAGTTAAACAAGGGCTGAGAGAGAACTGGAATGTTCATGAGCTTTACCTCTGCACCCTGTACATTCCAATTAAGGAGGAACTAAAATGAAAAATAGAACTTTACCTAAACTAGATTTGAATATTACCAATAGGTGTAATTTTAGATGCGCCCATTGTGCTTTTGATTCTGGAATAGTTCAAATGCCTGAATTAACTTTAGGGGAATTAGAAAAAATCCTAACCCGAACCAGAGAATTAGGGGGAGAAAGATTTGATATTACCGGCGGAGAGCCTTTAGTAAGAGAGGATGTAGAAGATATAATCAAAATTGGAAAGAACCTGGGATATAAAATAGAATTAGTAACTAATGGCTCTTTATTGACTAAAGAAAAATTAAAGCGGTTTAAAGAATTAGGATTAGACGGAATAGCTATTAGCTTAGATGGATCAACTGCAGAAGTTTATAACCGAATCCGAAAAAGAGATAAAGCAACCTTTGAAAAAGTTCTTGAAAACATACAAGAAACTGAGCGAATGGGATTTTATACTAAAGTTAATACCGCTGTTTTTTCTTGTAACCTGGAAGATATCCCAAACATAACGGAACTAGCTTTAAGTTTGGGAGTAGATGAACAAGGGATTTATTATTTTACCCCGATAGGAAGGGGAGATAGAAGTAAAGAATTGGCGGTTGAACCTTTAAGCTGGCTAGATTTTATCAGAACCAGATTAAAAAAGTATCAAGGGAGAGAAATGAAAATTTCTTTAGAATTTCCTTTAATTGAAAGAGAATATGCAAATTGTAAATCTGGGTGTATAGCTAATAATGAAAAAAGCCATCTTCAAATTTTACCGGATGGAAATGTTTATCCCTGTGCAATATTGGCTTCTTATGGTAGACCAATAGCCAATCTCCATGAAGTTTCAATTAAAACCATCTGGGATAATGAAAAGTTGTGGGCTGATTATTGGGCCAAATTATCGGCTAAGTTTGAAACATTTGGGGGCTATTGTGTAGATTTCAAATCAGCTTTTCAGATGAAAGATTATGATTGCCAAAAATATGGGTTTGTCTGCCCGCTTAGAAAATCTAAATTAGAGGATATAAAATGAATGGTGAACGGAAAATTAATTGTTTGTGAGGGATTAGATTGCACTGGTAAAACCACCACGATAAAAAAGATATTAGAACAAAAGAATGAACAATTTATTTATAGTAAAGGAATAGGATCAAATATGTTCATTGGAAAAATATCAAGAAAATTTCCCTCAACTTTTTTATTTTTTATAGAATTAATCTATGGCCTAACCACAACAATAAAGCCAAGTTTAAAAAAAGGAAAAATAATTTTACAGGACCGCTATACTATTTCAATAACTTCCTATGTTCCGTTAACAAATAAATGGCATAACCAACTTATAATTAAAACTTTTAAAAGATTTATTTTAAAACCAGATGCAATTGTATATTTTTATCTTCCGGTAAAAGAACATATTAAACGATTAAAACAAAAAGGGGCAAAACATGAATTAATATTAGCAAATAATCCTAATTTAATAATTCAAAGAAAAAAAGAATACTTGAAATGGTATAATTGTTTCCAAGGGCCAAAAATAAAAATTAATACTTTAACAAATAATGAGCAGGAAACAGCAAAAAAACTTAATTCGTTTATAGACAACCAATCGACTTACTAAAGTAAACTAAGCGCTTTTTATTAAGAAGTTATTAAAAATAAAATAAATATATTAAAAATAAAAGAAATATTTCAGTTTTATTTCTTTTTCTTTTCTTCTTCCCCTACTGGGCCTTGCTTGACTTTAGGCAAAGGCAAAGGGCTAGGTAAATTTACTTCTTCGCTTACTTTTATGGCCTGAATATTGCCTTTATGTAAAGCGGCATTGACGATCTTTTCCATTACTTCATAAGGAATTCGTTTATTTTTGTCCCAGGAATTTTTGACGTCATCGATTTCCGCTTCATCGCCGACATAAAGAACTTGTCCTTCAACTTCAATCTTGCCTAAATCTGGCTCATAATTACAAGAAAATTCAAAGGTGAATTTTAATCCTTTTTTACCTTCAACAGAAAAATCCAATTGCTCTACATTACTCAAGGAAACATTATTATTTATGTTTACTTGTCCTACTTTTGCTTTTAAACTTCTTTCCGCGTGTAATTTATGTATATTTATTTTAACAATAGGCATTTAGACCACCTTTTACTATTTTTAAAAAATTAGTGAAGAGTTATTTATAAACTTTCCGAACCTGGAAAAGCTAAAATGATTTGGTGAAAGTAAGCTTCCTCTGCAGTTCTTGATACATTTCCATTATTTCTGTATCTATCGGCCCAAATACTAGCTCTATTAATTTGTCGGAAACGGTTATTCCTTTATTTAAAGCTTCTTTCTTTAATATGTTTCTATATTCAGGCTTAAACTTTCCATCCCACACAAAAAAGGCGAATCTATCAATTTTCCAAATCCGGTCGTCTTTTAAACTTGATTGAACTTGATATCGCGGCGGAAACCATTTAAATGTTCTCTCTAACTTTTCTACCCGATTATATCGAGATAACGATACCTGCCCCTCAATGGAATCACATTCATTATGTTGACTAGAAACTTTTAAATCCAGCGCCTCTCCAACGTAAAGAATAGATTTCCCTTCTACAGGAATTATAACTTCAGTTTTTAAATATGTTGAAGGCAAAGTTAAATCTACTCTTCCTTCTAAATCAGCTATTTCTACATCAATCGGCTGCGGTGTTCTATAAGGCGAGGAAGACATTTTAATGAAGTTTTTAAACCCGCGTTTATAACTCTTATTAAACTAATCTTCAAATATACTAATAAATGAACTAACCCCAATAAGTTGGAGACGCAACCTATTTTACCCCACTAATCTCTTTTGTATTTTCTTTTTAGAAGCTTCTGCGATAGCCCCTTCTTCACTGTTTATTTTCTTTTGTAGTTTCTGAAGATCTTCTTCGGGAGGAAGTTTTTCAGGAAAAATCTTATTCTTAGCCAGAACTCCCCTTATTTCTTGATTATTTTTAACGTGTTCACCAGTTATCCTTATCTCCCCACCTAAATCTTTTTGTTTCACGTTAAAATTGGTTATTTCTGTAGCAAAATTTTTAGCTGCAATGGTTACTGTCGGTAGAAAATCAGCTAAGGGCCTATGTTTAGGAATTTCTAATTTGGTTTTCATTTGAAGGGTATTCAAACCACCAAATAACGCTTCATCTCCTTTGCTTCTTATTCTCGCAAAACCGTCTTCGTCTACTCCCCGTTCATAAATTAGTTTAGATAGCTCTGTTTCTGAATTGATCAATTTATTTCGGGCTTCAACTCTTTCCTGTAAAGCTATTCTTTGTTCTATTAATTCTTGTTTTCTGGTTTGTACTGCAAAATAACTCTGGGCAAAGGCAATCTGTTCTTTTCGAGGATCGCCATTCTGAGCGATAAGATAACAAGCGTAACGAGTGAGTTGGTAATCTTCTATTTCTTTTGTTGCTCCTTTAGGCATACCTATCGTTTTGTTGACCTCAACAAAATGATCTTCTATTTTCTGTTCGGCATTTTTACAGGAAATTTTAGCTTTTTCGATTACGTTTACAAAGTTTCTCCATTCACCATAATCTAATAATCTTTGCAAATCTCTTGCATGCCAGAACTCTACTCCTTCCTCTTGATGAGCATACTCTTCAAATGATTTCTGCAAGGTGATAATGGTTTCTTGTTTCATTTTCAGCTAAACTTATAATTAAATGTGGAGGTTTATATATCTTGTCCGCACTTGTCTTGTGGGTTGTGCTCTGCTGTAAGGCTTAGAATTATCGGTAATGCAGATTGGTCTATAACTTTAATATTCCTCATATGGAGGTTATAGGGGGGGTTAAGCTTAATTTGAAAACTTTTATTTAGTACTGACATTTGATTTAAGAACTTTAGCGTCGTTGCACTTTAAAAATTACGTAATCCTAACCTCAACAATAATTCATCCTCAAAAATTTTTCTCTCTTCAGGAGTCATTTTATTAACATCATAGATTTTTGAGGGTGAGTGATTAGGTTGATCACCACAACTATTTGGAGAAACATAAACATCTATTGTTGGATTATATGATAATGAAAAACTTCCAGAATAATCTCTTGAATTTTGTTCTTTTAATTCATCAAACATAAAATCAAAAGCCAACAATCCGGGAGTAGGTGATCTTGCAATTACATCAACGCCTTTTCTATTTTCCATATAAATAAAGAAAAGGGGTTCTGGTTCACCAAGTAGTTTTTCATCTAATCTTGCAACAACATATTTTTTAGGCATAATAAATAAAAATCAAAACTTCTATTTAATATTTGTGTTTCTCCATAATGAATAATTGAAATTAGTTTAGCAACGACGCTTTGAGTAGGAGTTTTCAAACTTGTCGCTACGCTCCACCGGGATGTAAAGTCGGGGGAAGTTAGCATCATTAAACTAAATTTAAGAACCATTTAAGAAAGAAGTCATTAGACTTATTCATATTTTTGGGGTTCACTTATTCTTAATTTTCTATCGAGTGCTAATTCAATTAAACCCCTATCAATCAATCCCAAAACTCTTTGACGAATATAAGAGTCATAAACATTGGGGTAACTTTGTTTAATATAATCAACAATTTTCATAGTTGTTAAAGAAGATTCTTTTTTAAATAATTTTAAGATAACATCTTCCAATTGTACTTTTTGTTCAATATCCATGTTCTTAAAGTAACGTGGTCTAATATTTATATCTTTCTAATCAGGTGTTTGGTTCTCAAACTTCCCTAACGGGAGAGTTTAACAGCGCATACGTTGTAATTAATTATTACTCGCCTTAATCATGCCACCAACCGAAGCAAAGCTTCTAGAGATTGCCTACTCTATAAATCCCCCGGCCACTAACAGCGGGAAAGCAATCGTAGCATCGCAATGGATTTTTACACTGGGAGCATTGACCTTAACCTTCCCCCAAGTGATTGCTTCTTCAATTCTAGCTCCCGAATCGGAACCGTCATATTCTTCTGCAGTATTAATGTACACGGCAAAATCTAATCCTTCCTTAAAGATATTGGCATTTAGAGTGAAATGCTTGCTGATGCCCCCACCCAACAGGATTCCTCCGGTTTTCTCGGAATTTAAAACCAGTTGAACCATCTCTTTCATTTCCTGGCTGACATCTAGTAAGAAATCAGGGTGGCTCTGCTTAAAAAAGAAAACTAAATCTCCCAAAGAGCCGTCAATTATTCCGGGACAGAAAACAGGAATATCGTTCTTAGCCGCCCAATACAGGACAGAATTAGGATTATTTATTTCTAAGCCTAGTTCTTTAATCAAATCTTTGGGACAGAAAATTTTATTTTTCTCTTTTTGGATCTGATAAATTCGGTCAAAGAATTTCTGCATGAAATCATCGAACAGGGCAAAACGGTCATTAGGAACAAAAATATTTCCCGTCCTATTTATTCCGTTTTCAAACAGCATTCTTCCGGAAACGTCAAATTTGCCCATGACAAACGGCTTTAAGCATTTGATAATATCTTCCTCTACCCCGCCAGCAGAAGTAACTAACACATCTACTTTTTTGTTCTTAACCAAATATTTTATGATTTCTCGGTTACCGGAACTCATTTGATTAGAGGTGAAACTTAAAAAGATCTTGGCTTTTTCTCTGCGCATCGCTTTAACAATTTCTATTCCTTCCGCCAGATGCGAGCCTTGAAATCCGGTTAAGCTGTACGCTTTTAAGAACTCAGGAAAATTTAAGCCTTTCTCGAAATCGTAACCTTTAATTTCGGGATGCCCTTCTAAGGTCATAATTTTTTTAACGGAATTGTACTGAATGTGTTTCATTTTATGTTCTGGATTTATTTGCATTTTATACCTCGTAATAATTTTAATTTATTGATTTTGACCACAACCACCAGGTTATACAAAACTCTAACTACTAAAAGAAAAAGATACTTAACTTCCAAACTTTCGAACTGAATCCATATTTAAGCTTAAAAGGGGGGCTTTTTTTAAATCTATGGGTATTTAAACGAGAAATCTTTAGGTAACTGAACCTGGGGTTAATTACCAAGTACAATAATCAAGGAATATATTTATCACAACACCTACACTGAGTCATTCCCATCCCTTGATATTTAACTACAGGATGATCGCATTCTTCGGACGTAACTTGTGCGGTTTTGTAAACATTTACAATTCTTTCTCTTAATCTGTTTCTTTCTGCTTCTAGAGATTTAAGTTCAGCATTTAATTCCTGTTGTTTAGCGTTTAGCTTCTGTTGAGAATCGAATAAACCTTTTTCGGCTTCTAATAAATCAGATATGTCTGGCAAACCCATAATACCTAAAAGAAAAAGGTTTTATTTAAACTTTGTTAAAAGCCCAGTCATTAACTCCCCTATTAATTATTTACAAGAATAGATATGCTTAAATAATTAAAGTAAAAAAATATATTTATGTCAGACGATATAAAAGTTACCCGTAGGTCTTTAGAAGGAACGGTAGTTAAGCTAGATCGAGAACATCGATTAATTACTTTAACAGTTAAATCTAATGACTCGGAAATTACGAATTTAGTTAACCTTCCAATTACAATTACCACTGATTTTGAATTGGTCCCTTATGCCCAAGCTTTCCTACATGAACAGATTAGATATGCTGAAGAAGTAACCGCATATGGCAAGGAATATTTAGACCATTTTAGTGAAACGCGACACGCTTTCCAGATAAAGTTAGAAATTCTTTCTGGAAAACTACACGGAACAACTTACGAATATTTTACAAGATAAGGATAAACTAATTTGCATTAGGTTTAACTTTTATTTAATTGACTCTTGCCAGTCTTTAATTATATAATAATGGTCAAAAACGAAATAGTCTTTATGCTGGTTAACTTCCTTTAAATCCATTAAAAAAACCCGGGTTTTATTTGGTTCATCTCTTATCTCCCCAGAGGCTTTACCATATACAACTGTTGAAATTTTTGGGCCACGAGGATCTCTTCCAGGCGCATCATAAGTTCCTAATTGTCCCTCAATAACAAGGGTTAGGCCGGTTTCTTCTTCAACCTCTCTGATAGCACAAGTAGTCACTTCTTCTAATTCTCCACCAACATAATCACGACGCCCTCCCGGAAGAGCAAATCCCTTAGGTTCATTCAACCTTTCAACCAAAACTAATTTATTTTGGTAAATCATAATTGCGTCTGCACAATATTCTAATTTCATTTTGGGTTTACACTCCTTATTCTATCTAAAGCTGTAGGCACGAGCTTTTCCTCTATGCCTAAGTAAAGTTTTGATGGACTTTCATTAGCCAGTTCTTCAATAACCCTATCTAAATTTTCTTGATTACAGGTTACAACTTCATGCGTTGGTGCAGGAAAACTTTCGCTTAAAGCCTGGGACTGGTATTTATTTGTAAAATATGCTGCAACAACATAATGGGCATCTAGGCTATAATCGCTCAAGGATTCTACTTTTTTAGCTACAATTGGCGTATCCTGTAAATTTAATAAACCAAATGCAGTTGCTTTTTCTCTAGTTTCAAATTCTTTCAACCCATCATAAAGCATCCTACCTTTTGCTCTTTTCATTGTCTCTGCATTTCTATCCCTTCTGTACATAACAAAGTATTGGCTTTCCATTTTATTTGCCTCCCCGGTATTTATTTTTAACATTTATGATTGCTAGCTCTAAGCCGGATTCAATCATGCCGATAGTTACGTTGGGAAATTGCAGTAACATTTCCAGTTCTCTACCTACTTCATTGCGAGCAACCAATTTCCCGCCCTTTACTTGGTAATTGTTTCTGGTTGTAACAGAATAACCGGTTTCGCCATAGTCGCCCCTTACAGATGAAGTGTGGTAAAGAAAACCTTCCTGGCTGTACATAAGTACATCTTGGCTATAAGGGTGTTGCTTGTAAACTTCTATTGAGCCATGTTCTGCAGCAAAGCTACGTAATCGTTGGTTTTCATGTACCTCAATTACTGGCTGATAGAAATCCTGTTCCAACCTTTCAACTTCATCCAGCATTTCATACATTTTTTTCATTTTTTTACCTCCGCTTTACGTACTTTTTACGCAAAACAAGAAGTGTAAAACATAACTACTATATAAACTTTGCGTATTAATTACGTTAAGATAATGTACAAAATACGTTATATTTATAAATACAAATAGATATATTCTAAAAATGACTGAAAATGGGCAGGAGATTTCAAAAATTGCTATAGATCCAGTTATTTTCACAATTCATCTGAGCAAGTTAAAAGTTCTGTTGCACGTTCGTGAGAAAGAGCCATTTGCAGATATGAAAGAATTACCTGGCGGTCTTCTTCTACATAATGAAACTGCTGAGGAATCGTTAAAGAGAAAATTAAAAGAATTGGTTGGGCAGGAAAATTTGTTCTTTAAGCAATTTTATACCTTTACTGAACCAAATCGTGATCCGAGAGAAAGAACTATATCTATCGGATTTGTTTCACTAATTAATGAAGCGAAAATAAAAGAGCTGGTTAGGTGGTTTGATTACGACTCCATCAAAGATCTTGCTTTTGACCATAAGAAAATATTGCAGACTGCACGTAATTATCTAAAAGAGAATGTTAATTCTTCAATTGTTAAATATTTTATGCCAAAATTATTTCCATTAAATAAACTTCAAGAAGTTTATGAAATTCTTGAAGAAAGGAAATATGATAACCGAAATTTTAGGAAAAAAATGATTAGTTCTAGTATTGTTGAAGAAATGAATCAACTTGAACAAAATGTTTCGCACCGGCCGGCGAAATTATTCCGATTTAAATAATATTTTCTTAGAAGTTAGCAAAAACTACTGCGCCAAGGCGATTTAGGGTCATTATGCTCAATCATCCCTCAAAAACCTGGTCTGGATTATCTTCTGGAAAAGTGCTGCAGTTCTTAGTAAGGTCAAGAAGTTTCTTCTCGAGCAGATCTAGTTCAGTCGGAGTCGCCCAAAAACTAAACGTTTCATTAAGAAAACCATAGCCTTTTGAACAATAGTTTTTCATTAAATATCGTGAAGGATAGTTCATGGCGTTTTTATGGAAATTAAGCCCCACAAAGTAGCGAACCTCGTCTTCTGCCCACTCTTCCGTATCATGAACAAAAATATTTTTCTGCCAGAAGGAATAATTTTCTTTTAATTCTGGAGAGGGGGTATTTTTTAGCAGCTGGTTATAAAAATTATCTCCGTGAGGAAGAAAAAAATTAGTAAACTCAAACACCGCAGCTTTATGGGCACCGCCATCTAAATAATAATTTTTTTCTATTCTTCCCGGAAGGTTAAGCGCATGGGCTAATAAAATAAAATAGGGCACCATAGTTTGACAGCCATGCCGGGAAATTTTTTCTGTAGACATGCCTTTCATCGTATTTATCTCTTCGGCATCCCCCACAGAACCATGTACATAACCGCGTAATCCTTTCATAATTTCAAAAATAGCTGAAGCCCGGCTTTCTAATGAATTAACATCTAACTGTTCTTCTAGAATTGAAAAAGTTTCAGCCGGCGAATGGTCGATTAAACCAGTAAACCCATATTTTTGTTCCGCGGGTTTCCAGGTTGAAAAATAAGCTTGAGGAAGAAGAATTTCTTCTAGTTCGTTTCGATTATAATCAGCAAGTTTCCAAGGGACTATTCCATTAAAGTCCAACCATAAGGCATGAGCTAATTTTGCGGCATAGATTTCCCCCGCTTCCGCTTCGGTTAATTGGATGCTGTTTTGATTTGGTTTTAAATTATTAAACGATGCAGGCAGGGGTGCTGTTGGTGGCTGCTGCTTTATTTCCGAATCTTGTATTTTATCCCACATCTGTTCTTGCCAGAGAACTGGTAATCGACAGAAATCGATAACTTCTAAGAGATGGGGGTTACTTTTTAGCCGTTCAGAATAGGGAGCTAAAATTTTATCCGAAGAAACATCAATAAGACAGTAATCAACTGATTTTTCTGGTGGGGTAGTTAAGGGAGCACAAGAAAGGGAGGAGATTAAAGGAACCCACCAAGATATTTTATTCATTTTGTTCTGCAAACTAAACTATTATATAAATTTGTTATGCAAATATAAATTAAGTATATACCCAAATTTAATAAATGATATTGTTCTATTAGAATATATGTATTCTAAGCTAGTTCAGCTGTTAAAGCAGAAAGTATCGCTTACTGCGCTGATTGCTAGTACTGCTATTACGGGCTGTGTATCAGTATATGCTCCAGTAGATGGGTTATCTATAAAAATTCCTAAAAATGCACAGATCAGCCCGGAATTAAAAGAACAATTAAAATTTATTGATGAGGTTAAAGCTTACGAAACTTACCGCTTTGGGTTAAATGATGGGCCTCATTACCGAGAGTATAATGATGGTTCTATGCCGGCAGAAACTTTATACATGTTATTTATAACTCCACCCACAGCCTTGCCTGACAGCCAAAATTGGAACTACATTTATTTAGAAACCAAGCAAGAATATAGGGATTCCTTGGACAGTTTAATATACTTTTATTCTTATGCAGATACACTGGAAGACGAAAAAGAATATTACCAGCAGCAAGGCTATGATGTTTATCACCGTTTTACCACTAATTTTAATCTTAAAGAACGAGGAAGCCCGATAACTGAAGAATTTCTCCAACGAAGTAAAATCGAGCAAGCCCAAACTATCCTGCATGAAGATTGCCATTATTGGGTTAGTGCTTCGATAGGAGAAAATTTTTCCAGAGAATTGGATGAATCGTTCTGTCAAGTAATCGGATATTCTGGGGCGATAGATTATTTTGGAATTAAAGAAGGGGTAAATTCTCCTAATTACCAGTCTGCGGTCAATTCTTTTCAATGGTATACCCAATATGCACAGCAGATAAATTCTTGTTATGGTCGCTTGCAGGAGATTTACAACAATCCAAGATTAACTCAAGAAGAAAAACTTAAGCAGCGAAAAGAAGTATTTGATGGAATAAAATGGCTGCTGGGAGAAACCGGAAATAATGCTGCCTTATGGGGAAGGTACCCTTACACAAAATATTTCCCGATGCTGTTAAAATTTCACGAACATAACGGCGGAAATGTGCGCGCAACTTTAGAAAAGATGAAAGTGTGCCCGAAAGACGAACCGAGCGCCTTAGAATTTATTATTAAGAATAGTAGTTCTAAAGATTAATTGCGTACAAACTAATTAAAAATTGGATTAACTTTTTAGGTACGTATTTAGTTGCGTTCCTGTGAGCAGGGCACGGCGCGATTACGGCATCTAGGTTTATACTTAATTTTTGGATGCCGTGCGCCTCCATTGGCACAGCTCACTCACTTAACTAAATATGTATATTCATTCGAAATCTTTATATCTATTCTGTATTTTATTCTAATAATGAAACTTGTTGACGTCCATTGTCATTTGAACCATGCTCGATTTAAAGATGATTTGAAGGAAGTTCTAAACCGAGCAGAGCAAGCCGGGGTAAAAGCGATTATTGTTTCGGGAGTTAATCCGCCAGCAAATCAGCAAGTGTTAGAATTAGCAAAAAACTTTTCGGTAATTAAAGCCAGCCTAGGAATATATCCAATCGATGCTTTAGGACTTTCTGAAGGAGAAACGGGATTGCCCCAAATGACCGAAAAAATTGATTTAGCACAGGAATTTAAATTTATTGAAGCACATAAAGACAAAATAGTAGCTATCGGAGAAGTCGGCTTAGATTTTCACTGGGATAAAGATCATCACGAACAGCAGAAAGAAAACTTTAGGAAAATTATAAACTTCGCTAAGAAAATAAAGAAACCTTTAGTAATCCATTCTAGAAAAGCAGAGCAGGAATGTATTGATATATTAGAAGAAGAAATTAAAAACAAAGAAATTCCCGTCGTGATGCATTGTTTTTCTGGCAATAAGAATCTAATTAAGCGCGCCGCAGCCCTAGGATATTATTTTTCCATTCCGCCCAACATCATTAAATTACAGCATTTTCAAACTTTAGTCGAAATGGTGCCTTTAGAACAATTGTTTACAGAAACCGATGCCCCTTGGCTAAGCCCTTTCAGCGACCAGAAAAACGAACCGGCCTTTGTAGTAGAAGCGATTAAAAAAATTGCAGAAATAAAAAAATTAACTGCTGAAAAAGCAGCCGAACAGATTTGGAAGAATTATCAGCAAGTGTTTTAGTCTTTATTCCAAGATCCTCGCTTTGGGATCTAATTCTGAACTTAAGAATTTGTGCAGGACATAATCGGGAACGTACAATAAATCGGCAACCATCTCTTTTAAGGCGTACGCATCTTTATAATCAAGTACTGCTCCGATCTGCTCCTCAGTAAAATTAAAGTCAGAAAAGAATTTGCGACAGTAATTGCGTTCGTTTTCTTTCAGTTGTTCATACTTGTCCCACTCATGATGTAAGCGGGCATCGTATTTTCTTACTACTCCTTGGAACAGACGCATCAAATGAGTTTCGTTTTCATTAACATTAGTTACCTGCCAAACTCCAGCTTTCTCCAAAGCAAATTTTTTGAAAGCTAATTGTAGCATGGAGGACACCTTTTCTACACCTTTTTTTGCTGAATCATGGCAGATGGTCAAAAAAGCATCATAAGTGGCTTTAGAGCAGCGCTTAAATAATAATTCGGTAGGTAGAATATTCATGTCTTTGGCAACGCGGTGTTCAACATCGTCCAGCAGAAATTTCTTAGCATTATTGATAATAAATAAATTTTTAAAACATTGGAAATTGCGGTCTTCTTCGGTAAAAGATTCTAAACTGAGAATATTATGCATACGGTCTGCTAATTTAACTTGGATGGCCATCTCTTTAAGTTTTTCATCAGTGCACAAAAAAATATTAGAGACCGAGCGATAATAAAATTCTCGTTTATGTCGAGTTAAGAGTTTAAGCACGCCGATAGTTTTATTGATTGCTTGAACATCCTGCCCAATGGGAGTTAGGTCAGCTTGCAACTGGTCGAACAAAGTCAATTCGTAATTGTCTAAAATTCCTATGCTTTTTTCATCTTTAGAAAGCTTATTTTCTCTTTTGTATAAATCTACGCTTTCTTCGACGTAATCGTGCAGCAGTCCGGCACATAAAACGGTTTCATCAGCAACTTTTGCTTCCTCTAAAGCTAAAACTGCATTTAAAGGATGAGTTAACGGATCATTTCCGTCTAAGCGTGGCGGCAACTGCAAGTAGAGCGATTTGGTTTTTTGATAAGCGTAAGAAAACAAATGAGCAGGGCAGCGGATCTTATAGAGCAAGGATTCCAAATCGTCTTCTTTTTTCCAGTGCTGTAGATATAAAAAAGCCCGATGCTCAGAACTGCTTTCTGCCATTTAAGTTAGTGAGAAGCTGAAATTTTTAATTGTTTTGCCTATATTGTATTAATTAAATCATAAACATCAGGCACTATCCGTTTTATGAGTGATACATTTCTCAAATCACTCACTTTTTTCT
>JBBSWB010000008.1:0-3996 GCA_038046465.1 Nanobdellota archaeon | reverse complement strand
CTTTGTTGGAAATGCAGGAGATACTCAAAAGTGCTTCAGGTTACTGAAGTATTACCATTTCCAAAACATTTATAAACAAAATTAATTTATAGTAAATGACTATAACGAGTTCAGAAATCTATAAAAAACAAGGTGATATTCATGGCTGAAGAGGAGTATGAGATTCTTCCACATAAATTGTTGGCTGACTTAAAGTATGATGTTGAAGCATTAAAGAAAAAATTAACTGAGCCAGAAACTAAAACTAACGAACTTATTCTTGAAATTGAGAGCTTAAAAGATTCTATCCACGAATTAAATGTTATCTTTGAAAAAGCTTTAGAAGAAACTAAAGGCGAAGATCTTTCCAAGATTATTTTATCTTTAAATGACAAAATGGGAACGATTTCCAATCAAAACGAAACGATTGCTCGAGGCATGGTCGCTATTGCAGATAAATTAGAAGATTTTATGGAAAGGCAATCCGGAACAAAAACTAGTGCACCTATGCAGCACTCCATGGGCTTACCTCCACAAGCAACTAAAGGAAGAGTTGCGCCTAGGCCGAGTATGCCTTTGGAAGATAGTAATTTTGGCTCATTAGAAAATATGGATCTTCCTCCGCCTCCGCCTAAATTCGGACCAACTACCAAAAAAGTGCGCAGCGGTTTGTTTAAGTAAGGTACTGCTATGAGTTTTCTACAAGCAAAGCTGCTGTTGATAAAGGCAGCCCAACTATCCCGGAACGAGAGAGAAACTTTTTCTAAACAGGAAATTGTTCAAAAAATTAATGAGATTAAATATTTGTCTGCACAGAAAAAAGTACCTAAATTAACTTTACGAAAAGAGATTATCCATTTGGAAAATAAATTAAAAGAAGTATTAGAGTTAGAGAAAAAATTATACCGCTATACGTCCAGCGAGTCAGCAAAAGTTACTGGTCTCAAACGGCAGATTAAAGCTCTAAAAGAAAATGCCGCTTATTCTAAAGACGAAGACATGAGCAAAAAAGTAAATAAATTATCTCATCTATTGGGAGAATCGCTAGCTAAAAAAGAAACCAAAGAAGATGTAGCGTTAAGTCAAAAAGTAGTAAACGAATTAAAAGGCGAAGGCCGAACAACTGTAAAAGAAAAAAAATTAGATCCGGAAATGATCGAGAAAGCTCACTCTTTACAGGACCGCCTGAATGCTTTAAGGCAGGAAATCAAAATTTATCAGGAATTAGAAACTAAAAGCCCAGAAGAAATGAAAGTGATGGAAACCCAAGCAAAATTGATTCAGCAAAAATTAAGGCAGTTTTATGAAAAGCATCCCGAATTATTAACTCAAGACTTAGGTCCAATCGAAATTAAGCCTACAGAAGTAAGACATAAAATAATGTTTTCTCCGGAAGATTATTTTGAAGAAACTGATAAAAAGAAAAGAGGCCCTCCAGAAGAACTTCCTTTACCTCCCCCACCCAGAATTAGCAGTAGATAATTTTTGTAGCAAAGTTTTCTTTTTTCTTAAATGTTGGTCAATTTGCTGCTGCAGACTTTCTATAACTAATTTATTCAGTTCCCAATAATCTTCCAATTGCGGATTGTTTCCTAATAGTTCTCTCACCGGAATAGCGTCGCCGACATAAGCATCTACTTTGCTGGGAAGAGGGAATAAGTTTACCAATAAAGGAACGACTTTTACTTTAGCCATAAATTCTAAAAGACCTTCACCCCATTTTTGTTTTCCAATAGCAAACAGATCATCAATCGATTTGATAGTTTGGTCTACTAACGGTTTAACATCGCCAAGAATTAACGCAGTCTCTTCTGCACCGACATTAGCAACCGGAATAATGGGTTTACCGGATTCGTACGCTACTCTCAAATAACCCATGCCAGTTTTTGAAAAACCTTCTACGGGGAGAACTTTATTATTTTGTTTCCAGGGTTTACAGGCGCCTAAAATTCCTTCCGGACAGACTAAAACCAGTTTATCCTCTTTTAACAGCTGTAAGGCATTAGATCTATTTCCAGGTATGCACATTATTGTCTTCATGATATCGCTCCTCTTGAAGACATGGTGGGCTAAACCGTATAAAATCCGGCGTTTGTTTTCATATACGCCCAAGAATAAAGGAGTAACATCGCCGAAATAAATTGTCGTGTGATTTGAAACTAACATTGCTCCTTCTTGTTCAGGGATTTTATCTGCGTCATGCAGTTTTGGGCGATAATATAGTTTTAAGAACTGGTAGCCGGGCAATTGGCTTAGCTTATCCATCCAAGCCAAGGTTTTTTCTTCTGAAAAGTAAGCAGCAGTAAATCTTGGCTCGTAATCAGGGTTAAAGATTTCATCAGCCGCCTGCTGCAGAAAAGCATAAGAGAGTGCTGTCTTTTCATTTAATGACAACCGGCAGTGCGGTTCATCGGTTTTTAAAAACTCATCAATGTAGTTCATTTAAGTTAATTTTTAAGCTAACTATATAAAAATTACTAAATGCGTTTATAATACTATCACAACTTAAACTAGTCAAACATCCTTGCCCATAATAGTTCTGCGGCCGTTATCCTTAGCTCGTTTGGCCGCATCTAGAATTAATTGTTTAACTTTCTCATCTAACTTATCCATAAAATCACCGGAAATATTTTCAACTTCCAACCCGGACTCTTTTAAAATATCTTTAATTTGGGTTCTTACGGTAATCATAAGTTCTTTTGATACGATAAAGTTTATAAATTTTATCTTAATTGGTCTTTTAAAGGAATAAAAGATGAGACACGAAAAGAAAGTTTGGCCGGAATATTTTCAACAAATTTTAGAAGGAAAGAAAACTTTTGAATTGCGTTTGGCCGAATGGAAATGCAACGAAGGAGATGTTTTAGTTCTAAACGAATGGAATCCTACAACAAATAAATACACTGGCCGGGTTATTGAAAAAAAAGTAACTTATGTTCTCAAAACAAAGGATATAACCTTTTGGCCCAAAGAAGATATAGACAAATACGGGTTTCAAATAATTTTATTTAAATAAACCCTTAATTACGGCAAAAAAGAAATAAAAAACGATATATTTTTATAAAAACCGCTTATTTCTGATAAAGTTAAAGGCGAAGTAGCTTAACCTGGTTCATAGCGCCAGACTCATAAGGATATGAGTGATGAGAGCATAGCTCGATGACTAATTTATCTGGTGTAATCTGGAGGTCGGGGGCTCAAATCCCCCCTTCGCCACTTATTTAATTCTAGCACAACCCACAAGACAAGTTCAGATAACTCTTTTAAATAAACTCCTACATTTAACCTTAAGTGAAAATGTTAGATTCATTTAAAAATAAAAAAATAGCAGAGTCTAGATGGGATGCTAAAATTAAGGAAGAAAAATCTAAGATTCTCAATACAGATGAAGCCACAATTTTAAAAGCAATACTTTGTGGTTTTCTTGCTGGGGACGGAAGCGTCCAAGTAAGAAAAGAAAAATCTTGTTATCATTATCAATTGGATTTTTTTCCAGACGACGAATTAATGATGGATATTTATATTAAAGCTATTAAAAAAGTATACCAAAAAGAACCAAGCGTTAGAATAAGAGACAATGTTTTTCATGTAAGAAAAACATCTAAAACAATCGTAACTGACCTTCTTGAACTAACTCGTTTTGAAACCAAACTTTGGTCCATTCCTAAGTTTGTTTTGGATTGTAAAAAAACAAAAGTCGCCTGGCTTAAGGCATTTTTTTCTGCAGAAGCATATGTAAATAAAAAATCAATTAAAATTCAAACAGTGAATAAAACAGGGATGGGAGAAATATCAAAACTCCTCGACGAATTTCAAATTAAACACAGAACCTACGAATATCAGCCTAAGAAAAAAAATCATTCCCGAGTTTATATCATCTTTATTGGACCTAAAAGTGAAAGAAAAAAATATTATGAAGAAATAGGTTTTTATCATAGTAAAAAAAATAAAATTCTTAAAACAGCGGCTCTGTAGAAAGTCTTAAGTAAAAATACTGCCTACCTCAGGTTGCCCTGA
>JBBSWB010000007.1:0-7587 GCA_038046465.1 Nanobdellota archaeon | reverse complement strand
TTTTTACTTCCCTCGTAGGGAATCCCCGCCATTTATGGCTGGGGAGGATGTCAAATATTTTTCATGAAGAAGGAATTTTATTTATCTTAACTTTGCTTACGTTAACTTTTATGCTTAATCTACTGGCGGGCTTGGTCTTGTTCCCAGCTTGGGCAGTAACTTTGTTTAACGCGGTAACTTACCTGCTAGCTCCAGTCGCGGTCGTCGTAAGCTTAAAAGTGCTTTATGCCTTAGCAGTTAAATAAAGAAGTAAACAAAGAGGTATCAGAATGGCAAAAAATGAATGGTTAGATTGGCTTAAATGTAATGTTTTGGAAGCAGTAATCTTAATTGTAGTGTTAGTGTTGCTCGTTAAGGGTTTTAGCGCGCCGGCAGCAATAGAAGTTAGTGAAACCCTCGCCGTAGAAGGGTCAGCAGAAGTTCTTCCAGAAGAAACCCCGGTTGGAGCAGTTACAGTAGAGGTTCCAACAGAAGAAATACCTGAAGAAGTTTCTGCAGAAGAAGTGGAAGGAACTCCACCGGAATGATTAATTAACGATCTTAAAGAGAATTGATCCGCGCAGGCTAAACTTAATCTTTGAATTGAGGGAGACTTGCATCGTGAGGTTTTGGACCAGGAGAGTTAGCCATTATTAATTCATCTGCCTCACCCCTTCGCCCCCCTCGTTTTTAGTCTGCCCGCGCAAGTAAGCGGGTAACTAAATTTTTAATCTCCTAGTTCTTTCTATCTTTTTAACTATCTTTTTAACCATATAAATCTTTATAAATTGTTCCGCTTGAAAGAAATTAAGAAAAGTGAGGGTGATTTAATCATGGAACAAAAACAATTAGATGAGTTAGACGAATCCTTTGGCGAAGAGTTCATTGAAGATGAACCTTTAAATTCTGAGCAAGTAGATTCAGAAATAGATTGGCTGGAGCCTGAATCAGATTTAAAATCAAAAAAAATGAAGAAGGCTAAGAAAATTTTATCAAAGAAAAATTCAGAAAAAACTATTACTAAGAGAGTTGAAGAAAAAAAGAAAACCAAAGAATCTGATGAAGAATTTTATTTTCCAAAGAAAAAAGAGTTTAATTTTTTAGCAAAAGAAAAAGTAACCGAGAAATTAACTGAAAAACCAAAAGAAGAGGAGTTTATTGAAATTAAATCTGCTAAAGAAAGTGTTCCATTGGAAACCTCTTCCCCAGTAGATCCTTGGGCGGAAGAAGGCGAGGATTCAGGATTATTTAAAGAAGCATCTACCTGGAAAGCTATCACTGGAATTGCCGTAATCTTGTTAATTTTCTCTATATTCACACAAGGGTTTGATTTTTCTGAAAAAACAACTATTACTGGCGCAACTGTCTTATCGCTTTCAGACGCAGAAGAAGAAGTATTAAATTATGTAAATACACAACTATTACAGGAACCTTTCCAAGCTGAAGTAGTTTCTTCTTCAGAGCTGGATAATTTATACCTGTTTACTTTAAGCGTTGCTGGGCAGACGGTTGATTCCTACTTAACCAAAGATGGAAAATTATTTTTCCCACAGGGATTTGAAATGGGTAAACCGGCAGTTGCATTGGAAGATGCTTCTTCAGAAGCAGTTACTGAACCAGTTGGTGAAGAGAGCGGTTCTAATCTTCAAGAAGAAACCTTACCTGAAGAAATTGAATCTGTTGAAGAGCCAGTTGGAGATTTAGGTTCTTCAGAAGAATCCGCTGAAGATGTTACTGATGAAGATGTTACTGATATTGTCTTAGTAACTTTAAATGCTAAGAAATGGGTTTTTACTCCTAATAAAGTCCAAGCTGATAAAGGCGATATCATTTCATTGACCATTATCCCGGCAGATATGGAATTCACTTTCTCCATTCCTGAGTTAGGGATAGAGCAAGAAGTGGCTGGAGTAACCAAAATAAAAGAGTTTGCTGTTGGTACAACGGGAACTTTCGAGTTTAACTGCGCTAGCTGTGAAGCTTGGCGAGGTATGACTGGAACGTTGGTTGTCAAATAGAAACCTTTTTTAATTTCTTCTTTTTATTATCTTTATTATGGTTAAATCTAAACAAAGGGTTACTCAAGTATTAACGATCATATTTTTAATTTTAGTAGTGGTCGGTTTTACCGTTCCTGGTTTTTTAAATTTTGGTGAAGAAACTAATACCCTGGCCGAGCCGAGGATTTGCCAGAACGATGCTCAGTGCTACTTGATGTGTGGCGAGAATCAAAACGAGCCCGTAGCGGTTCCCTGTTCTCAAAATTTATGTGTAAGAAATGATTGTAATGGACCTTTGTTTTACCCTTATCAATTAGAACCACTTACTTTTCAACTAACAGTTAGCAATCTCTCCTTGGAAAAATTAAGTGATCCAAGCAATATTTATGTTGTTTTCAAAGGCCAAGAAGTTAAAGTGTTTACCGCCGGTTTCTCCTTAGCTCAAATTTTAGAAAGAATAAAGTTCGATTTTAGTAAAAAAGTGATGAATGCAAGTATAAACGGAGAAGAAGCAGCTTATTATCCTAGTTATATCCCTAAAGAAGGGGATAAAATCATTTTAACTTATTGATTATTAATAATCAACCCAAGGATAACTAATCCGGTTTTCTACAGAGTTTAAACAATCGTACATATTTAGTTAAGTGGGTGAGCAGCGCCAATGGAGGCGCACGGCATCCAAAAATTAAGTATAAACTCAGATGCCGTAATCGCGCCGTGCCCTGCTCACCAAGAACGCAACTAAATATGTATAAACAATCATAAAACTTATATATAATTTAGTTTAGCGTATAGCTATGGCTGATAAAATAAAAGAAGCACTAGATTACCATTCTCAGGGAACGCCTGGAAAGGTGGCGGTTATTCCTACTAAACCTTGCACTACAGTTGCAGAACTGTCTTTAGCATATACTCCTGGAGTAGCCCATCCTTGTTTAGAGATTGAAAAAAATCCTGCAGACGCTTATAAATACACTTCTAAAGGCAATCTAGTTGCAGTAATCAGTAACGGCACAGCTGTATTAGGATTAGGGGATATCGGTCCTTTAGCCGGCAAGCCAGTTATGGAAGGTAAAGGAGTTTTATTCAAGCGGTTTGCTAATGTTGATGTATTCGATTTAGAAATTAAAGAAAATGACCCAAACCAGTTTATTAAAATTGTTGCTGCTCTGGAGCCAACCTTTGGCGGAATTAATTTGGAAGATATTAAAGCGCCGGAATGTTTTCAAATCGAAGAAGAATTAATCAAAACGATGAATATTCCCGTATTCCATGACGATCAGCATGGAACTTCTATTGTGGTTGCTGCGGGATTACTAAATGCTTTAGAATTAATCAACAAAAAGATCGAAAAAGTAAAAATTATTTTTTCCGGTGCAGGAGCAGCGGCGATTTCCTGTGCTAAATTATTATTAAAATTAGGGGTAAAAAAAGAAAATTTATTTATGTTTGATAGCGTTGGGCTGCTAACTGAAGCTCGAAGACCAGAATTAAATAAATATAAAGCTCTGTTCATTCAAAAAAATAATCAAACTTTAACTGAAGCTTTGCAAGGCGCAGACGTATTTGTTGGTGTTTCTAAAGGAAATTTGATTAGTGGGGAAATGATTGCCAAAATGGCCCAGCAGCCCATAATTTTTGCTTTAGCAAATCCTATTCCTGAAATTTCTTACGATGAAGCCAAAAAATACGTTCCTGATGCGATTGTAGCTACCGGAAGAAGCGATTTTCCTAACCAAGTAAATAATGTACTGGGCTTTCCTTTTATTTTTCGAGGGGCTTTAGATGTTCAAGCAAAAGCGATTAATCAAGAAATGAAGTTGGCGGCAGTTAGAGCTTTAGCAGCGTTAACGAAAGAAAAAGTGCCGGAAGAAGTAATTAAAGCTTATGGTAAAAACTTTTCGTTAGGTCCTGATTATATTATTCCCAAACCTTTTGATCCGCGAGTTCTGTATTATGTGGCTCCGGCGGTAGCCAAAGCAGCCATGGAAACAGGAGTAGCCAGAAAAAACATAACTAATCTTGAAGAATATAAAACTAAACTGCAAGAATTAGCAAAAAAATTAAGCCAAGGAAAGTTTAATTAAATAATAATAATAATAATAATAATAATAATAATAATAATAATAATAATAATAATAAAAAAGATTAAACCAACTTTTAAATTAATTCTTCGTCGATAAATTTGTTTATTTTTTATCAAAAAGGAAAGGTTAATATACCGTCTTATTATCTCAACAGAATTCATCAGAAAGAGGTGAGGACTAAATGGCTAAGAAAAAAGCAGCAGCAAAAAAAGGTAAAAAGAAGAAATAGGAAAATAACAAAAACTAATCTTTCTGAGATTAGCCAATTGCTTTTCCAACTTTTTATTTTTTTTATTAATTATTTTATTCTTTTCTCAGATGGTCCTTTAACTCTTTAAAAGTTTAAGTTTAATGTTTAACATAGTATTAGTTTATGAAAAAATCCTTATCCAGCTTAAAACCCCCCTTTTCAAACCAAAAACAATAAAAACCACCACATATTTTAAGCCCATTATGCTAAGAACACATACTTGCGGGGAATTATCTAAGAAAGATGCCGGTAAAACTGTTACTTTGGCTGGCTGGGTAGATTCCGCGCGCATTAGTGGAAAAATCGGTTTCATTCATTTAAGAGACCGCTATGGCAAGACCCAAATTTTTCTAAATAAAGAGTTAGCCTATGAGTTTAGAAATCTCAATAAAGAGGATATTTTACAAGTTATTGGGAAAGTTAAAGCTCGGCCGGAATCGCAAGTTAAAGGCTCTGGAACGGGAGAAATAGAATTAGAAGCAGAGAAAGTGATTATTTTAAAAAAGATCCCTCCTCTTCCTTTAGGTTTAGACGAGCATATTGAATCTACTGAAGAAACCAGATTAAAATACCGTTACATAGATTTAAGAAAACCGGAAATGCAGCAAGCCTTGATGCTTCGCCATAAGTTAGTCAAAGCCGTTCGCGATTTTTTGGATAAAGAACATTTCTTAGAATTGGAAACACCTATTTTAGGAAAGTCTACTCCAGAAGGAGCAAGAGATTATATTGTACCTTCCCGAACTTTTCCGGGTAATTTCTTTGCTCTACCTCAATCTCCGCAGATCTTTAAACAATTGCTGATGGTTTCAGGATTTGACAAATATTTCCAAGTTGCCCGCTGTTTTAGAGATGAAGATCTGCGAGCAGATCGACAACCAGAATTTACTCAGCTAGATATGGAAATGTCGTTCATTGAAGAAGAAGATATTTACAATTTAATGGAGCGGTTAATGAAATATGTATTTAAGCAGGTTCTTAACCAAGATATTAAAATTCCTTTTCCGCGCATGTCTTATGCTAATGCGATGCAAAAATATCGTACGGATAAGCCTGATTTAAGAAGCGAGACTAAAGAAGAATTTAGTTTCTTATGGGTAACGGAATTTCCCATGTTTGAATTCAGCGTGGAAGAGAACCGTTATATGAGCATGCACCACCCTTTCACTTGTCCAAATATGGAAGATGTCAAATTCTTGCATGACAATAAAGATAAAGTCCGCAGCCGAGCTTATGATTTAGTTTTAAATGGAACAGAATTGGGCGGCGGCTCAATCAGAATTTCAGATACTGATCTTCAGCAGGAAGTCTTTAAGGCATTAGGTCTTAGTGAAAAAGAAGCCAGAAGTAAATTTGGATTTTTATTGGATGCTTTACAATTTGCTCCCCCGCACGGAGGATTAGCTTTTGGATTGGATCGCTGGGCCATGATTATGGCTAAAAAAGATTCCATTCGAGAAGTAATCGCGTTCCCTAAAAACAAAGATGCCAAAGATTTAATGTTGGATGCACCTTCCCAGGTTTCTGGAGAGCAATTAAAAGAATTGCGTCTTCGGTTAGGCAAATAAAAGTTAAATAATATTTTGTTTTATTTTTAATCTTAAAATTATGTTAAACTTATGTTTAAAATGTGTTAAAATTGGAGGATGGTAAATATGACCTTAAAAAATCAATTAAGTGTAGTAAAAGAAAATTGGCTAATTGCATTGTTGCTGTTAGTGTTAGTATTGTTGCCTTTGTTTTCTGGGTTTTCCGGAACAACTAGTTTTTCTCAGGGCTTAAGTAAAGCCTATCCAGCTGCAGATATGGCTATGGCTGAATCAACATCTTATTATCGAAATGAAGGCTTTGCTCCTGAAGTAGCAGAAAGAAAAATAACTAAAACAGCAACCTTTTCTAATGAAGTTAAAAAAGGCGATTTTAAAGAAGCAGAAACACAGTTAAAAGCGATCATTACCACTACTGATTCATTCTTACTTTCAGAAAATGTGGCTGAATACGATAGCGGAAGAAGAGCCTATTTACAGGGGTATTATCAAATAAAAGTAGAAACCAGTAAATACGAAGCAGTACTGTCTCAACTACGGAAAATTGGCGAAGTTAAACAGTTTTCAGAAAATTTACAAGACATTACAGAATGGCATGCTGATTTAGAAGTTGAATTAGCTGGTGAGAAAGAAAGATTACTTCGCTATAAAGAAATGTATAAAGAAGCTGCAACGGTTAATGAAAAGATTGAATTAAGCGACCGCATTTTTAATCAGGAAAGAACGATTAAATATTTGGAAGATGCGCTTAAAAACATCGATCAGCGGGTAGATTATTCTACAATTTATCTAACTTTGACTGAAAAGCAGTCCGGCTATGCTAACGTAGTCTTGGTTAAATTTTCAGAGTTAATTGGAAATTTAGTTAACAGCTTTAATGACTTATTATCCTTAGCCTTCTGGGCAGTGCCTTGGCTGGTTATAATCGTTTTAGCTTGGCTAGGGTATAAGAAGTTTAAGAAATAAATAAATTATTTTGTTTTTTTAATTTTCTTTTTATTTTAAATATTTACGATTACATTTTTGGAATAATAATCTGTAATTTTTCATAAACCAAGAAAGAATAAAACTGATAGTGCAATAAAAGTTAAAGAAATTAAAAAAGAAAAAATTAATACCCTAAGGATGAAATTGCGTTTTCTCCTTCGGAAGTTAAAGAAAAAGTTCTCATATCTCCCTTAGTACAATTATTAATTAACTCTGCTTTCTTCAATAAATCAATTTTGCTTTCAAATACATCTTTATTAATTTTTATGTGTTTAGTTAATAGCGTTTTTTCATCTATTCTACCTATTTTTTTAAAAAAAGCTAAAATAAATTCACAAGTAGTATCCGTTAACGCTAATAACCTGTTAGTTGACCTATCATCCATCTTACTTACACCTTTTTTTATATTTAAGCTAGAAATACGTTTAATATTATTAATCTTTTTATTTTCCATCGTGCATTTCCTCCCATATTCTTTTTCTTGCCTCAAGATAAAGACATTTCTCAATTTTTTTACGCATATCTTCAACATCTTTAAACTTTATAACAGAATTTGGGAATAACCCTTGGAAAGAATCTACAGCCATCATAGACTGTGTTTTGGAAGGAATATTTTCAGGCACAAGAACTACTATTTTAGTTGGTATAATTTCGGCATACCTTCCAAATTCCAATATTGGGCCGTAAGAAGTTATCAAAATGAAAACTATATCGCTCTTGCTTACTAAAAATTTATT
>JBBSWB010000006.1:0-5082 GCA_038046465.1 Nanobdellota archaeon | reverse complement strand
AAACAAAACTACTTTATTAAACTATGTGCGGCAACTTTCGCAGTTATCTATATGTAATCAGTTTTGTTAAAAAAAGTTTACATAAAGAAAAAATTACCTTTAACTTTTCTAATATAAATAATTAAATAATAAGCCAGCGACGTATCCAAACAAGCCCGCTAACAGACCAATTGCAGCAATTTCTATCCCGGATTTGAACCAATTCTTTTTAGTAAAAAGAGTTTTAACAAAACCAACAATAAACAGAGCAAGTATGGTGAGCACAATAGCAACAAAGATAGCAACATCTTTGTTAAGTAAAATAAAAGGGGCGATGGGAAATAAAGACCCAACTAAAAAAGACAGAAACATAACTAAAGCATTTCTCAACGGCAAATCAAACCGTTCTTTTGCTAATCCTAATTTTTTCTGAATATAATTTTTAAAAAAAGTAGAGGTGCTGTGTTTCTTAAAATGATTACACATAATTTTAACTTCATCGTCATCAAATCCTTCCTGCTTCAAGAGGGTTTTCATTTCTTTTAAAAATTTAGAGGGATCTTGTTTAAGATTAATTTCAACAGTTTTAATTTCATTTTCAAACACTTCCCGCTGGGACTTCGCCGAAAGATAACTGGCTGCAGACATAGAAAATGCCCCCGCAAACATGCTGGCTAATCCTGCCAGAATAATTGCGAAGGTATTGCCTCCGCCGATGTAAACCCCTAACACCAACCCCAGATTAGAAACTAAACCATCTTCCATTCCAAAAACAAAATCCCTTATTACGTTTTTTATGCGTGAATTTACAAAACTAAACTTTTTTATTGGTTTTTCCATGAGCGGTTATTTTTATTACTGGTTGTTATTGTTTTTTATTACTTTAATTTTTTTACAAAGATCATATTTATCTTGTTGTTTGGTTATTTTTATTTTATTTTATTGGTGTAACTGTGCATTTACCTGACAAGCATTTTATTTCCCCTTGCCCGCAATCCAGGGTTTCGGGCTTGCAGTCCATCGTACAGGCAACGTTAGAACAATCAGGTTCGTATTCTAAATTCACTGCGTCAGTAGGATGGCAGCATTGTGCAGGAACACAATCCGCATCTGCAGCACAGGTTTTTTCAGCAGGTGTGCAAGAAACTAAAAATAACGGTAAAAAAAACAAAAGAAACGCGCTAAAGATTAAATTCCTTAATTTATAATTCTTTAAATCCCTCATCCTTTCACCTCGATTAAATACTTTTAAAACAAAAATAATTAGTAAAAGTTTTCCTGATAAGCTATTTGATTATTAACTTCCCCGCGTAAGTTTTCAGCAACTAATTCTTTAACTTTGTCTTGCGGATAATTAGCTAATAACCAGGATAATTTTACTAAAGCAGTATTGCTTAACATATCTTTCCCGGAAATTACTCCCAAATTTAACAGATCCCGGCCTTTATCATAGACATTTAAGTTAACACTGCCAAATAAACATTGAGTAGTCATTACCACCACGCAGCCGGAATTTACTAATTTTTTAATCGCCGGATAAATTTTTTTATGAATTTCACACTCAGGATTGGGCACTTGTCCGGGAGTATGCCCTAAACCGGTTCCTTCGATGATTAGGCCTTTATACTTATTTTGGGCAAAGAATTCGAATTGTTTTGGAAACATATTAACATGAATTTTTAACAAACCAACTTTTTCTTCCATCTTTGGTTTGATGATTAGTTGCTCTGCGCTTTTGGAATAATCTGTTATGATAAATTTAATTTCTCTAGTCCGGTAATCTATGGTTGCTAATGCACCAGTATTAACTGCTTTAAATGCGTCTCTTCTGGAAGAATGTAGTTTATAAGTTTTACAGGCCGGTAGAATTAAACAATTCTTATCCTCTTCATTTTCATGCATGCAAATAGCTACGCCAGCAAAATCAGTTTTAGTAATAAACTCTGCTGCGCAAATAAGGTTCATTCCGGCATCGCTGCTTCCCCGGTCAGAACTTCGTTGTGCACCGACTAAAATAATTGGAACCGGAGATTGCTCGACCATAAAAGCTAAAGCAGCGGAGGCTACGGCCAAATTGTCCGTGCCTATACCTATAATAATTCCCGTTACGCCTTTTTTAATCTGCTCCTGTATTTTTTGAGCAATTAAAGTAAAATGTTTGAATCTTAAATCATCTGACCACATTTGAGCAATCAATTCTGAATGAATATTAGCTATTTCTTTTAATTCCGGAAACATGGCAATCAATTCTTCCGGGCCAAAGGCAGCTACAACTGCTCCAGTTCGATAGTCAACCTTAGAAGCAATAGTTCCTCCCGTATGTAAAACCGCAATCGTGGGTAAATGAGGGTCGCCTTTGGTAGTTTTGTATTTTTGTTCTTTTTTTTGTTCTCTTTTTTTTAAGACTGTAATTGTTTTAACTTCTTTTTTATCAAAACCAGTATTATAACCATTATCTAATTTAACTAGAACAATATTATTATCTGCACTTGGTATTAAAATACCTTCTTCTGTACCTTTTTTTGTCGTTATCTTTACTCTATCTCCCGGATTAGGCATAATAGACTATAATTCCTAAATATTTATATATGTTGCGCTTGCCTAAAGAAAGATTATAAAAAGTTAGATTAAAACCCACATTAATAGTTAAATAAAAAAAATCTAAATTAAAGACTATAACAAAGAAAGAATCCTATTTATTTTTTTATCAAAGTCTTTACTTTTTGCGTCAAATTGCTTCATAGTCCTATCAAATTGTTTTTTATTATTAATTAAAAACTTGTTAAATTCCGTGCTCATTTTTTCACCTTTTTATCTTGTTTTAAAGAATTAAAACTATTATTTAAACCTTGCGATGATAAGCTGGTGAACAACTCATTATAAATTTCTTGAGCTTCTTTAGTTCGGGATTCTAAATAAATTTTATCTAAACCCAAATCGCCAACTTGGTTTTCTAAAATCTTAATCCTAGATTCCATTATTAATTTGTGTAAAGCAAAGGTAACTAAGACCATGATTGCAAAAATAGATACAACATACCCTAAAGACTCCGTATTTTTGGAATTAAAAGTGTACCAAACTAATGCCACTTGTTCAATAGCATATAAAAATATAAAGAAAATTTCAAAAATAGTCCTGTTATAAAATGAAAATAAGCGAAGATTATTCCAAAATCTATCAAAAATTCTGAAAAATGCCCCATTAATCGAACTCATTTGGTTGCGGGCTTTTAGGAGCTATATAAAAATAATTGTTATTTAAAATAACTTAAATGGAATATAAATTAAATGAGATTAAATAATTTTAATAATATCCCCGATAAAAATTAGGATATTTCTGATTAATTTTTCTTAACAAAACTTGGGGGGGAGAAGCTTGGCCTTTCAAACAGGCAGCCAGATGAAACGAAGCATCGTAATTATTTTCTAACAGATGAAAAAGTTGATAACTGCAACAGTCGTCTAAAAAAGCGCCACTTACCAAAACTTTTAAACCCGGTTTTGTTATAGGTAAATCTGAACTTAATAATTCAGGAATTTGAGTATCAGGAATAACCACATAATCTTGGACTGCTTTAATTGTCTCGATTTCATTTAAAACTCTTCGAGCTTCGGCATTGCCTCGGCTAGCCCAATCTCTAACGACTCCTTCGTGCACGATAACGTGTAATTCTTTGTTCATATCGATAAAAATTAGCCGATTGTTTATAAAAGTTACTATCAAAAAGGGGTAAATTGAGGGCATGCATACATTACCATAACAATATTATTAAATCCTAGCTTTTTCTGCTTAAATAAATATGGTAAAAATAGGTATAATCGGTGGTTCAGGATTAGATAACCCTAATATTTTAAAAGAGGTAAAAGAAACTGAAGTTGACACTCTGTACGGAAAACCTAGTTCTTCATTAAAAGAAGGAAAAATTAATGGAGTAGAAGTAGTGTTAATTGCCCGGCATGGACGAGAACACACTATTCCACCAACCCAAGTAAATTTTCGCGCGAATATCCAAGCTTTGAAAGACGCCAGGTGCACCCATATTTTAGCAACTACTGCTTGCGGCAGTTTAAGAGAAGAAATCGGCCGGGGAGATTTGGTTATTGCTGATCAATTTATTGATTTCACCCGACACCGGTCTGTAACGTTTCACGAATCTTTTGAAGCTCATAAGCCGATGCATCAACCGATGGGCGAACCTTTCAACCGAGAACTACGAGAAAAAGCCAGTGCAGCATGCACAAAATTAAATTTTAAACACCATAATCAAGGAACAGTAATTACTATAGAAGGACCCAGATTTTCTACCAAAGCGGAAAGTAAAATGTTTAGGATGTGGGGAGCAGATGTTATTAACATGAGCATCGCTCCTGAAGCTGTACTTGCCAATGAAGCAGGGATTCCTTATGCAGCTATCGCTATGTCGACGGATTATGACTGCTGGAAAGAAACTGAAACGGCAGTAACCTGGGAAGAAGTATTAACCGTATTTAATGAAAATGTTGAGAAAGTTACTTCGCTGTTAACCGAAATTGTAAACTCTTTTAATTCAGCAGAGCAGAATCTTCCGTGTAATTCTCAGCAAAAATATGACCTGAAAAAAACAATTAGGACTGTTCCGAATTGGCCCAAACCAGGAATCATGTTTAGAGATATCACTACTTTAGTACAAAATCCTGAAGCATTTAATTATTGTATTAATCAATTTGCTGAATACTATAAACCTAAAAACATCACTAAGATAGCAGGCATAGAATCAAGAGGATTTATTTTTGGCGCAGCGTTAGCCAAAGAAATGAACTTGCCGTTAGTCTTAATCCGCAAGAAAGGCAAATTGCCGGCAGAGACGGTTTCACAGGAATATGCTTTAGAATACGGCACAGATAAAATTGAAATTCATAAAGATGCTATTAATCGTGGAGATAAAGTTCTGATTGTCGATGATCTGTTAGCAACGGGTGGAACTATGAAAGCTGCTTGTGCACTGGTTGAGAAATTAAATGGAACCGTTGCCGGATGTACTTTTGTAGTTGATTTACCGGAGTTAAAAGGCCGAGAAAAATTAAAAGAATACGACCTGTTTAGTTTAGTTGAGTTTGAAGGAGA
>JBBSWB010000005.1:0-16130 GCA_038046465.1 Nanobdellota archaeon | reverse complement strand
ATTTTATAGACTTGACAGACCCGGACAAGACCAATTGCGGGCGGCTTTGGTCAGCGACCTCTACTACTACTCCAACGTTGATGGCAACTACAGTCTCTACTATAGCGGTCGTTTCTTGTTAAAGTAGTAGCCCATTCGTTAAGAGCGCGTGAAATGTGACAACGATCACATTTCTGCGCAGAAACCTGATAGTTTTCAGTTTTCTTGCGCCGTAAGGCGCGCGTTTGCGAAAAATTTTTAATCTAGTAATGATTTCTTATACCTGCATTCTGGAACTAATTCTGGGATGCAATGGGCTACATGCTCTTTCACAAAAAGTGAAAACTATCACTTTTGTGCACAGATGAAGTAGTTACTTCATCTTGTGTGTTAAGGCTGTTGAAAGATACAGTCATAAAATTCAACCGCGACATACGTGAAGCGGTGGTGCATAAAATTATGAAATGAAGAAAACATTTCAAGACAAAAGAGCTACACAAGGGGCGGCTTTGGTCAACAACCTCAACAACAACTCCAACGTTAATGGCAACAACAATCTCAACAATAACGGTCGTTTCTTGTTAATAGCTCCCTTATGTTATGAACGATTTGTATTCTCAATCGTATTCTTACTCCAACTTATTTCTTGCTTATCAGAAAGCGCGAAGGCACAAAACATTAAGATCTGAAGTTATTGAATTTGAACAAGATTTAGGAAATAATTTATCAAAATTACAACTAGAATTAATATTTCATACTTATAAGCCACAACCTTTAACCACTTTTGTAATTCGCGATCCCAAAACTAGAAAAATTAGTAAGTCTCATTTTCGAGATCGAATTGTTCATCATGCTTTATGTAACATAATCGAACCCTTTTTTGAAAAATCATTCATTTATGATTCTTATGCTAATCGTAAACGTAAAGGAACATTAAAGGCTATTCGCCGTTTTGAATACTTTTCAAATAAGATCTCTAAAAATAATACAGAAATTGCCTTTGCTTTAAAATGCGATATAAAACATTATTTTGATAATGTAAATCATAATATTTTACTAACAATAATCCAAAGAAAAATTAAAGATGCAAAAATAATCTGGTTAATAAAAATAATCTTAAGTAATTATGGGAATAATACCGGTATGCCTTTAGGCAATTTAACCAGCCAATTCTTTGCAAATGTGTATCTTAATGAATTAGACTATTTTGTAAAACATAAACTCAAAGCAAAATATTACATAAGATATGTCGATGATTTTGTAATTATACGTGATTCATTCAAAATAATCAATGAATGGAAAGAAAGAATTGATAGATTTCTTAATGAAAATCTAATGTTGGAATTACATCCCGATAAGTCCAAGATAATTCCATTAAATAGAGGCATAGACTTTCTCGGTTTCAAGATTTTTCTTCATTACAGATTATTGAAAAGAAGAAATCGCAGAAAATTTCAGAGAAAGCTTAGAGAAAATATTACTCTTTTTGAAACCAAACAGATAAATTATGATAAGCTTTATGATTTCATGGAAGGTTGGATTGCTTATGCCAAGCATGCAAATACTTACAAGCTAAGGCAAAAAATATTGACTGAGTTTGAAACTAAATTCTCTGGGGAAATATCCTCCAAAGAAATAAATAAACGTTTAGTGCATGGCACCACCAAAGACCCATTTTGCTGCTAAACGCCACAACCCACAGGACAAGTGCACATAAGGTTTATATATTTATTAAAATGCGAAGAAAAACATGGAAAATAATTCATTAGCTGTTTTTGAAGGCAAAAATATCCGCCGGGTTTGGCACAACGAAGAATGGTGGTTTGTTATTGAAGATATTATCTTTGCTTTAACTGACTCTAAAGATCCCAAGCAATACCTCAGCAAAATGAAACAAAGGGACGAACCATTGGCTCAAGGGTGGGTACAAATTGTACGTACCCTTTTGGTACTCACAACCGGCGGAAATCAAAATATGAACTGTACCAATACAGAAGGGGCATTTAGAATAATTCAATCAATTCCTTCTCCCAAAGCAGAACCATTCAAACTCTGGTTAGCAAAAACAGGTTACGGACGTATTCAAGAAATAGAGAATCCCGAATTAGCTCAAGACAGAGCCAAAGGATATTATGAACTCAAAGGCTATCCTAAAGACTGGATTGATAAACGATTAAGAGGCATAGCTATACGGCAGGATTTAACAGACGTCCTGAAAAATCGTAACGCGATTTTTGGGACCCCAGAAATGTGAAACATTTCTCAGGGAATGGAAAAAAAGAGGCGTTGAAGAACAGCGAGAGTTTGCTATTCTTACTAATGAAACACAAAAAGTGACAATGAGCACTTTTGTGCGCCAGTGAAGTCGTTGCTTCACTGTGCGTTAGTAAAGCAACCTTTGGCAAAATGGTAGAAGAATATAAACAGTTTAAAGGTTTACAAAATTTAAATCAAAATCTTAGAGATCATATGACTGATTGGGAATTAATCTTTTCCATGCTTGGAGAAAAAGCAACTACCGATATTACCAGGACAAGAGCTGCTCAAGGTTTTAATGAAAGTAAACAAGCTGCAAAAAGAGGCGGGCAGATAGCTCAAAATGCCAGAACTGAATTAGAACAAGAAACGGGAGAATCGGTTGTATCCAAAGAGAATTATCTTTATTTAGCTGAGAAGAAAAAAAAGAAACTGATTGAAACTAAAACATAAATGAAAACTGTTTAAACCTATTTACAATAGAAAACTATATAAAATTGGGGGCATAAAGATCAAACTATGGAAATCAAAGACATACAAGCAAATCAAGGCAAAGTAGACATCGTAGTTGAAGTTATAGAAAAACAAGAACCGCGAACTTTTGAAAAGTTTGGCAAAACCGGGAAAGTCTGCAGTATTAAAGTAAAAGACGACTCAGGAAAAATTAAGCTTACCCTGTGGAATGAAGATATCGATAAAATCAAAGAAGGGGACAAAATCCATTTAGAAAACGGCTGGTGCTCAGAATACCAAGGCGAAAAACAAGTTTCTGCAGGAAAGTTTGGAAAAATAGAAGTGATTACACCAGCAGTAAAAAGTACTCAAAAATCTGATAAAAAGGCGGTTTCCGATGAAAGTCCCGTCGCTATCGAGGAAGACATTATAGAATGAAACTATTGCCTTCATTAAAACAAAAAAAAAGGTATATTGTTTTTGAGATCCTTTCCAGTAAAAAATTTTCTTTTCCAGAAATTAAGGAAGAAGTGGAAGCTACACTGTTACTTTTCTTTGGACAGTGGGGGTTAGCAAAATCTTCCCCTTTAATAATAAAAGAAAAATTTAATCCAGAAAAACAGCGGTTTGTTATAAAAATAAACCACAAATTCATCGATGAACTGAAAGCTGCGCTGACTTTAAGCAAAAAGATTAAAAACACCCCCGTTATCATTAAGTCTGTGATAACTTCCGGCACACTTAAAAAAGCTAGTAGTTATTTATAGTAATCCTAGTAATTATTTATAGTAATTAAAGTGATTAAACTAAGGCATAACTTGTAACTTAAGCTATAATATTTAAATAAGTTAAATATAATTAAGATTAAAGCAAGAATTGAGGTGTAAAAAATGAATCCAAATAAGCAAGTAATTGATAAGATGGGTTATGATCGTTCCATCACTATGTTTTCTCCTGACGGGAGATTGCTGCAAGTTGAGTATGCTAAAAAGACGGTAAAACAGGGCTCAACTGCTTTAGCCATTGTCTGTAAAGACGGAGTGGTTTTTGTTGCTGATAAACGAATAACTTCTAAATTGATGGTTCCAGAAGCCATTGAAAAAATGTTTCGCATCGATGACCATATTGGTGCTACTGCTGCAGGTATAATCTCAGATGCGCGAGTGCTAGTAGACAGATCTCAATTAAAAGCACAACAGCATGCTGTTACTTATGATTCCAGGATTGATATTCTTTCGATAGTAAAAGAAATGTGCGATTTAAAGCAAGTATGCACGCAATCAGCCGGTTTAAGGCCCTTTGGCGTTTCCCTCTTGGTTGGTGGAGTTGAAGAAGACGGAGAAGTTAAACTGTTTTTAACTGAACCTTACGGATTATATTTCCAATACAAAGCTGCAGTTATCGGTGAAGGCGAAGAAGAAATTGAGCCGGTGCTGAGGAAAAAATATCGACCAAATATGCCTCTTGAAGAGGGAATGAAATTTGGTTTAAGCTTAATGAAAGATTTCTTAAAAGAGGAATTTAATTTTGATCGGGTTGATGTAGCTTACATTAGCACTGCCGACAAGAGATTTACTAAATTAAGCAATGATGAACTGAAAAAATTAACAAAATAGTTTTCTTAATTTTTTTACTTTTTATTTTTTTTAAGGAGGAATGTCCTGTATGAATACCCAAAAAATCAATGTTGCTAAGATTAAGAAATTTGGCCATAATTTTGAGATCAGCATAAATCCAGATGCCGCTTTGAAATATAAAAAAGGAGAAATTACTGACTTAAATGAGGTGCTGTTAGCAGAAGAGATCTTTACTGAAGCTAAAAAAGGGTTGGTGGCTGCAGATAATAAATTAATGGAAGCGTTTAAAACCACAGACATCACAAAAATTGCAGATATCATTCTTAAAAGCGGAGAAATCCAGGCTACGGCAGAGCATCGCAGTGAAGAACGCGAACAACAAAAACGTAAACTAATTAATTTAATCCATCGCAATGCGGTAGATCCTAAAACTGGTTTTCCTTATCCTCCTAATCGAATTGAAACTGCTTTAGAAGAAGGAAAAATTCATTTGGACTATAATAGATCGGTAGAAGAACAATTTGATGATATTATAACCAAATTAAGACCAATAATCCCTATTAAAATTGAACAGAAAAAAATGAAAGTAATTATTCCGGCCCATTTTGCCGGTAAATTGTATTCTTTTGTTAAGGGTAATTCTACCATTTTAGGAGAAGAATGGATGAATAACGGCAATTGGAAAGTTAAAATCGAACTTCCGGCAGGACTGCAACAAGAATTTATTGATAAGCTGAATTCTTTAACGCACGGAGAAGTAATGGTGGAAATAGAATAAAAATAAAATTTTTTAAAATTAAATAAGGAATCAAAAAAATAATAAATTAAAATTAATTTTTAATTATCAGGTCGTCCCTATCTGCTCCAACCCCAATATACTTTATCTTGACCCCAACTAATTCTTCAATCTTCTGCAGATATTTTTGGGCGTTAACTGGCAATTCCTCAAAAGAACGGCATTTTGAAATATCTTCATTCCAGCCCGGTAATTCTAAATATAAAGGCTGGGCAGATTCTAATTTTCTGATATCGGCAGGTATTTCTTTACAGGCATTCCCTTCGATAAAATAATCGTCGCATATTTTAATTTTAGGCAATCCACTTAAGATATCCAATTTAGTAACAGCCAAATAATCTAAGCCATTGATTCTTTTGGCATATCTTAACACCACCGTATCAAGCCAACCACATCTTCTTGGACGTCCAGTGGTTGTGCCGAATTCATGACCCACATCCCGAATTTGTTGTCCAATGTTGTCAAATAATTCTGTCACAAAAGGGCCAGCGCCTACGCGAGTAGTATATGCTTTGGAAACGCCTACAATTTCTATATTTTTTACAAAAATGCCTGTGCCGGTAAATAATCCGCCCACGCTACAATTCGAGCTGGTAACATAGGGGTAAGTTCCATGATCTATATCCAGCATGGTCGCTTGAGCGCCTTCAAATAATAATTTTTTGCCTTCTTTGATTGCTTGGTTTAACAGAAAACCCGTATCAACAATCATCGGTTGTAATTTTTCTATAAACTGTTCGTATTGATGGGCCTCTTTAAAATTATGGTACCGCATTCCTTTTCGGCTAATTTTATTGGTGTATGCTGGTCCAATTCCTCTTCCGGTCGTCCCAATGTTTTTCCCTTCTTCAGCATCAGTTTGTATATGTTCGGAGGTAATTAAATGAGCCCGATTGCTTACAAAAATTTTAGCATGCTCGCTTTGTTTAGATTTTAAGTTTTCTAATTCTTTACACAGAACTTCCGGATTAATGACCATGCCATTTCCTAAAACACAAATTTTATCCGCATGAAGAACTGCAGAAGGAAGCAGGTGAAAAGGATACTTCTGTCCACCAACAACTACGGTGTGACCGGCATTGTTGCCTCCTTGACATCTAACAATTATATCGTGTTCTTTGGCTAAGAAATCAATTATTTTTCCTTTTCCTTCATCTCCCCACTGTACACCTAACACCGCCGTATGCATTTTAACACCCCTATTTTTTTTACTGCAACTTTTTGCAACAATTAAGTTAATCAAATTAAATTTAACCAAATTCAATTTAATCAAATTCAATATTAAGCCCAATTAAAATCAAGTTCGTTATAATTTTTAATCGCAATCTTAACTAACTTTTCAGTTTCGCCAAGGTATTCTTCTACTTTTAATGATTTTAATTGCAGCTTGGTTTCTTCATCAATTTCCATCTGGTCGATTATCTCATTAATTTTTTGCTGATCTGGCTGAAAGTTCTCCCGGAATTGATCTTTAAACAAATTATAAGCATCAGCACATCCTTTGGCGCGTAAGATAGTTTGATAAGCTTCAGACATGATTTTTTGATTTTCTTTCAGCTCGTGCAGCATTAAATCTTTATTGACATAAACCATTCCTAAAAAATTAGTGCTGTAATTAAAAGCAACCAAAGAATAGCTTAAAGCGGTCCCATAATTTCTTTCCAAATCGTGATCAGATAAATCCCTTTGCAAACGGGACACTTCTAATTCCCGACAAAATACTTCCAGAAGTGCATTAGACACCTCGATATTGCCTTCACTGCATTCAATTAGCCAAGGGTTAATTTTATGGGGCATGACTGAAGAACCAACATGAGTTGGCACTTTTCTTTGCAGAACTAAATCTTTAGAAACATACAGCCACAAATCAATATTAAAATCCTTCAAAATATTGTTAGCCCTCATTATGGTTTGGAATAACTGCACAATTTTATTTTTAGGCCCGCGCTGGTTGGTTAATAATTCAACATCAAACCCAAATTCTTCCACAAATTCCTGCGAATATTTAATCCAGTCAACTTTTGGATGACTTACAATATGAGCATTATAATTTCCCACGGCCCCATTCATTTTTGAACTTAATTTTATTTTTTTCAATTCTTTTATTTCATTGGTAAATCTTTGCAAGAAGACGGCCATCTCTTTGCCGAAAGTGGTTGGGGATGCAGGTTGACCATGCGTTCTGGATAAAAGAGGGGTATCTTTTTGTTCCAAGGAAAGTTCTTTTAAATGATTACATAATTCAATTAATTGAGGATACCAAACTTTTTCTAGGCCTTCTTTCAGCATGCAATTATAAGCAATATTGTTGACGTCTTCAGAAGTAAAGCCAAAATGGATCCAGGGTATTAAATAATTATATTTGGTGCATTTCAATTTTTCAGCAAGATATAATTCTACTGACTTAACATCATGTTCAGTTGGGCCAATATTATTTCTGCCGAAATGATCATATTCTGCAATAGCTTGAGAACCGCTTTCATCAAATTGTTCAAATAAATTCATTAATTCTTGCTGATCTTCCGGAGTTAAGGCTGGTAATTTAAATTCAGGGTTTTTTGACATCTTGATTAGGTGTTTAATCTCGACTAAAGCACGGTATTTATGCAAGGCATGTTCAGAAAAATATTCTCGCAACGGGGCAGTAATTAAGCAATGCCTGCCCTCGGCGGCAGTAAAGTTCTTCAGCGAATTGAAATAAATAGTTTTTTCATTCATGTTTGTACTCGCCTTTTTTTATTTTTAGTCTTCAGAAGGCCCATAATCACTCAAGCGGGGAATTAAAGACAAAGTTTTTCTTTGCGGGGGCACGACTTCTGCTAAATCCGTTCTTTTAGCCTCGTATAAAGCGTAATTTCCTCCCCTCTTTAGGGCGGCTAAAACTAAATTATCATTTTCTTTTGATAGGTAACTAAAAAGTTGTTCCACACTTAGTTCTTGTTTCTGGCATTCAATTTTGCTTAACAGAGAATCCTGAGCAAGAGCTATTTCCAATTCCCCTCCATTTATCTTAGTGGAAGATGCTGGATTTTTTACTGCTCTAACACAATATCCTCCTCTTAATGCTCCGCCAATCTGAACTAAATTATCAACAAGTATATCTGTGGTGGTTAAACCTGCGGCATAAAGTAAAGTTGGGTCGCCTTTTTCTCCATAAATAGCTGCAGGAGTGGTTCCTATTCCTAAAACTCCATTTTCTCTCAAAGAATCTGCTAGAGATTTTACAACCTGAACCAATTCAGAGGTTTCTTTTGTTTTGCCCATATTAAGTAAAACAACTCCCGCATAAATAAAACCAAATTGATCGGGGTGTTGTCGAGCATATTCCTGCATTTCAGCGCAAGCAGGAGCAATTGCAGTTATAGGTGGAAGTGGTCGTGGGTAGTCTTCAGGTTGCCTGGTTGAATGATAACGCTCATCAGTCACGAATAATCTCGGATCAATTCCGGCTAATTGCAGCTCAGATAATCCCAATCGTATTAATTTTGAATCGGTTAAATCAGTATTTAAAATCGGCTTTCCAGAACTATCTTTATTAGAACAAGTGAAAGCTAAGTTGGAAAGAGGAATTTGTTCTCCTCGATTTAGGCGATTTAAGACTTGATGAACATCTTTACTAACATCTACAGCATGAACCGTCGTAGTTCCAGGAAACATCCAAGCCAAATAAAAAGGTTCAAATGGCCCACAGCCAACATCCAAAACTTGTCTTGGGGTTTCTTCTAAAGAATTTACTAACAATCTTAATTCTGAGGCATGTCTGCCTACCCAGCTAAAAGTTGAAGCATTTTTGAATTGATCAAATTTAATGTTTGTTGGTTCCATTGTTTATTTCCCTCTTAATCTATTTTTTTTAATTGGATATTACTTTATCATCAGTTGTATTATTAAATAAAGAACAAGCCAGCTGTTCCATATTTTTAAAAATATTTTCTTCAGTTAATCCAGCAGATAAAAACTCTTCTTTAGTAGTTTGTCCGGTTAAGACAGCATAAAAATCTATCCCTGCCGCATTTGCTGACAAATAATCATCGAGATGATCACCAAAGGTAAGTATTTCAGTTTTATTTATTCCCTGTGCAGCCAGCCATTGCAAGGCCGGTTCAAAAGCTAAAGAATGCGGTTTTCTAAATTCAGGTAAAGATGACAAAACAAACGAAAATTCAGGAAAACCGGCTTGATTTAATCTTTCTATAGCCATCTTAGTGCGGTTGGTCAAGATTCCCTGCACAACGTTCATTTCTTTTAATTTAGTGGTTAACTCTACTGCTCCAGGAGTAGCAAAATAAGGTTTAGTTGGGGCCGTTTCTCGATATTTTTCTAAAACTAATCTTGCGTTATCTCGAAATAATTCTTTGAAAATATCTTCAAAAGGCAGATTCTTTTTCTGGATTTCAACAATGGTTTTAGGCGAGATATTTGGAAAATTTAATTGCTGAATGGTAGCTAGGAGATGTTCCTGGACGTAAGCATCAGTTGCAACCAAAGTATTATCCAGATCATAAATAATGGCTTTTTTTTTATATATAAGATTCATACCTTTGTAGTTTTTTCCAGAGATTTATAAACTTTAACCTATACTAATCTATAGAACCCAAGAGATGGTTCTAAGAATAGTCTTTAAAAACAAGCCAATCTCAGCTTCGATTAATTTTTCTCAAAAACGACCAATAAGTTTTTAAATAAGCAACAAATTGAAGATAAAAGCGAGAGAAAAGATATGGAGGTATTCGCGTATCTAATTAATTAGGCGTGAATAATATAAAATGAGTGAACTATTAGTACAAGAAAGGGCGATTGTTACGCCAGGCGAGTCCTTAGCCGTGGGGATGGATTTTCTTCCTGGAGAAAACACTTACCGAGAAAATGAAAAGATTTATTCTAAAGTTTTAGGTTTAGTAAATATTTCTGGAAGAGTTATAAAAATAACTGCTTTATCCGGACCATATGTATTACAAACCGGCGACAAAATTATTGGAAAAGTAATTGATATTGCGTTTAGCGGATGGCGTATAAATACTAATACTGCTTACTCAGCTATGCTTAATGTTAAAGATGCCACTTCTAGATTTATCCGAAAAGAAGAAGATTTAAGCAAAATATTAGCTATTGGTGATTATGTTGTTGTAAAAATAATTAATGTAACTTCTCAAAATTTAATTGATTTAACTATGAAAGAACCAGGATTACATAAAATCTTCGGGGGAAGAATTATCAATATCAACAGCCAAAAAGTGCCTCGAGTTATCGGTAAGAAAGGCAGCATGGTTTCTTTAGTAAAAGATAAAACCGGTTGCGATATTACTGTTGGCCAAAACGGCTTAATTTGGCTGAAAGGAACTCCTGAAGGAGAATATTTAGCTGAACAGGCTATTAAAATGATCGAAACGAGGTCCCACCAAGAAGGATTGACCGAAAAAATGGAAAAATTCCTTGATGAACAAGCCAGTGTTTTACATATCCCTAAAAGACCAACTTCTAGTGTAACTGAGTCAACTGAATCTACTCAAGGATACGAGAAGTTTCAAGAGCGTGACAATTAAAATGACCTACACTAAACGATTAGACGGAAGAAAAATTGAAGAATTGCGACCGATGGAAGCTAAAGCAGGGGTTATCCCTAATGCTAATGGTTCTGCTTCATTCAAAATTGGAAAAACTTGGGCGCTTGCAGCAGTGTATGGCCCTCGAGAAATATACCCCAAATTTTTAGCTAATCCTAAAAAAGGGATTATCCGCTGTCATTATTCTATGATGCCTTTTTCAGGTTCTGGAGAGAGAATTAGACCAGGAAAAAGCCGAAGATCACAAGAAATCTCTATGGTTATGGAGAAAGCTTTGGAACCGGTAATAGACCTATATGATTTTCCAAATTCTGCAGTCGATATTTTTGTAGAATTGCCTCAAACTGATGCGGGAACAAGATGCGCAGCTATTTCTGCTGCAGCAATTGCTCTTGCTGACGCCGGCATTCCTATGACTGACATGGTCAGTGCAGTGGCTGTAGGGCAAGTTGACGGAACAGTAGTTGCCGATTTAAGCTATGGCGAGGAATCTTATCCTGCAGTAGTTTCAGACATTCCGGTTGCCATGTTACACAACTCTAAAGAAATTAGCTTATTGCAAATGGATGGAGAAATCTCTAAAGAAGATTTGATCAGTTCATTGGAATTAGCTAAAGTGGCTACTGAAAAAGTATATGAATTACAGGTTAAAGCCTTAAAAGAAAGGTTTGTCAAAGACAATAACCACAAAAATAATCATCCTGAGGATAACTAAAATGATGGTCGTAAATAAAGAAACAATTGCACAGTTGGCTAAGGACAATCGAAGATTGGATAATCGTTCGCTTACCACTTTTCGCCAGCCAATCAAAATAGAAACAGATTTATCTTGGACTGCAGAAGGATCTGCCCGTGTTCAAATCGGAGAAACCGTCGTAATGGCTGGGGTTAAATTATCCATAGAAAAGCCGTACAACGATACTCCTGATGAAGGCGGCATTACTGTGAATGCAGAACTTACCGCCATGTCCAGTTCAGAATATGAACCGGGCCCTCCGGGTATGAAATCAATTGAATTAGCTCGGGTAACTGACCGAGGCATCAGAGAAGCAAAAGCAATTGATATGAAACAGCTCTGTATTGAACCAGGTGAAAAAGCTTGGTTTATAACTGTAGATATCATTACCATCAACGATGCAGGAAATTTATTTGATGCATCTGGCTTAGCAGTTTTAGCTGCTTTAAAATCAGCTCGATTTCCAGTAGTGGATGAAGCAACTGGAGCTATCGATTACAAACATAAAACCGATGTTCCTTTACCATTAACCAAGGAACCTTTACCTATTACAGTCTATAAAATTAATGGAGCTTTACTGGTAGATCCTTTGTATGAGGAAGAAGAAGCTTATGAAGCACGTTTAACCGTTGCTTCTGATGCTGATGGAACCCTTTCGGCATTACAAAAAGGGGGCGCAGTTCCATTAACTATTGCTGAAATTTCAGCAATGATTGATTTAGCGGTAGAAAAAGCAGCTTTTTTGAGGGAGGAGCTTAATAAAGCATTGGACTAAAATGGCTAAAATAACAACCGAAGAGAAAATGGAATATACCAAATATGAAAAAGCAAGAATGATTGGTTCTCGCGCATTACAATTATCTATGGGTGCACCTTTTTTAGTTAAATTAACTCAGGAAGAATTAGCTGAATTAAAATATGATCCGATTGAAATAGCTTTAAAAGAGTATGACGAAGGCATTTTACCGATTACGGTTAAAAGGCCCAAAACTACTTAAAATTCTGATAAAATTGTTTAAAACATGAATAAAACAATTACTAAGGCAAAATTAGAGCAATATTTTTCTATCACTAAAGAAGCCTTGGAAAAAGCTAAAGTGGCTTTAGACGAAACAAGATTAAAGCAAGCAGAAGATTTTTTTGATATGGCTTCCCGCTATTACCAAGATGCGGGTTTTTTCTATAAAGAACAAGGGAATTTTGTACTCGCCTTTGCTGCCTTAAATTATGCCCACGGGTGGTTGGATGCAGCAGCCAGAATAGGCCTGTTTAAAGTCAAAGATAGCCGCCTATTTACGGTGGATGCCTGATTATAACTACTTAACAGTACTAACTTCCGAAAGGTTTATAAATAAACGCTAATTTTAGGTCTATTAGAGATTAAATAACTAGTATTATTATTTAATATTAAATGCAAAAAGACCTACTGGGAGATGTTGTTATAACCATAGGGGGACTTGAAAAAAATGATCGTTCAAAAAGAATTTTTAGACAAATTGAAAGACTTCGGTCTAAATTCCTACGAAAGGAAATTATGGATATCTCTTTTATCTAGAGGCGTATCCACTGCGGGCGAGTTATCAGATATATCCAGCGTACCTCGTTCTCGAGCATACGACGTGTTGGAATCTTTAGAGAAAAAAGGATTTATTGTTGTAAAAGTAGGAAAGCCAATTAAATATTTAGCTGTTTCTCCTACTGAAGTAATTGGAAGAGTAAAGAAACGAATTCTGGAAGAAGCAGAAGAAAAGAATAAAGTCCTTACTCAATTAAAACAATCTGAACTTTTAGAAGAATTAACTACTTTGCATACCGAAGGCATCAAATTAGTTGATCCAACTGATAGATCCGGCGCTTTCCGCGGCCGAGACAAAGTATATGAACATCTTTTATTTATGATTAAGAACGCTAAAAAAAGCGTTACTTTAGTAACTTCTAAAGAAGGCTTAGTACGTAAGTGTGATTCTCCTTTATTGAATCAAATGAAGAAAGCAGCCAAAGATGGCGTGAAAATTAAAATTTCCGTACCGCCTAATGCTGACAAAGACGTCGTAGAAAACTTTTCTAAATTTGCAGTTGTGAAAGCAAATAAAGACAGTACTGCCCGCTTTTGTATTGTTGATAACAAAGAATTATTATTATTCTTAACTGATGATACTAAAGTGCACAAGAGTTATGATTGCGCAGTTTGGGTAGAAGCACCTTACTTCGTTGATTACTTCAGCAGAATGTTTGAAAACGAATGGAAAGGAGGAAAGTAAAATGACAGAATCAGAACCAATTACATTTAATTATAGTACTATAGTGCCCGGGATATTTTACGAAGGGCTTCTTCTTCAAGGGTCCACGAATGTTCTTGTAGCGTTTGATAGACGTGTTAAAAGACCAGATTTAAAGGAAATAGTTGTTGTTGTTGGTCTTTATGAACGCGGTACTTTTAACCAACTTGATGAAAACAGGTTACCAGTTACGCACATGACTATGGTTACTGATGAAGCCTCCATTAAGGAAATTACAGATTTGATTAGAAGAGAATATGGGAGTTTACAACATGTGCCGATTCGATTTATGTAATCTATGCGACTGAATGGATTAAAATTATAAACTAAATATTACGAAGGAGGAAAATAAAATGCAAAGAGCTTATATTAATTGTCAGCGTTGTTATGATTTAGGCACTCGATTAGGTAATTACGCCCAAGATCCTGAAGCGCAGTTGATTAAGATTCAATTAGAAGAACACCAGCATACTGCTAGAGATCGAGCGTTGCAGTTACTTGAATGCTTGGTATTAGCAGACCAGTATGAATTTGATGCGAGGCAAGGACAAAAAATTTGTTTAGGATGCGATAATTCAGAGCCTTCTTTAGCTTTATACTTAAAGAAATCTTTTCCTAAAGAATTTAGCTGCTTAGAAACTAAACCAAATCAAAAACCTGGAAACTACCGCACCAATGGCAATAAATAAAATCGGCGGAATTGCAGCTTTACTGTTAGGATTAACTAGCTGTTATAATTCTCCAGTAGAGGAGAAGCAAACCGATCGTAATTATGTGTCTGTTGACGGCGGAAAAGATGCTGGAAGCAAACCTCAACCATTTCAAATGCCTAGCGAATGCCAGGAATGGGAAGTTGGTCAAGAAACCTTAACCATGTGCGAATATGATGCTAACAACGACGGCAAACGAGAGTCTCTCATAAAGCGGACAAGTAATCCTAAAGAAGTGCGTATGATTAAAGCATATGATTCTAATGGGGATGGAACTTACGACTTGATCATTAGCGATGAATCGGTTTTAAAAATGCCGGAAATAGAAATAATTCCAGGTGTACCCAATTCTGGAAAACCTCAAAAACAAGAAACCCTTCTTTAAAAATGGCTTATCGCTATCTGATCGAATGCGATTCTAAAAAACAAGCTACAACTTTAGAAAAAACTTTAGCAGAATTTACGGCAGGAACCAGCAACAGCCTCGGCGGACTATATCGACATGCCGAAGCAGCTAAAAATCCAATAATTTATCAAAAAAATTATCCTGCTTTAACTATGGCCGGGGCAGGTACTCACATCGAACTATTAACTGGGGAAAAGATTGCCGAAGATTTCTTTGCTGGAGAATGGAAGTTAAAAGAAGAACCGCAAGAAGCTTACTCAGCAGAATATAAATTTTATTTAATTGACGCTGGAGAATTAGATCCTCTATCTATGACTACGCAGGACGCGTTAGTTTTTTTACGCATTATAAAAGAATCTCCGTTAAATATTAGTCATTTTGAAAAATTTAGGCGGGGTTTGCAAGAGATCTTAAGAGAAAAAGCGACTCATTTAACCTTTCGAGATGAACAACAACATTATCATCAAACAATGAACAAACTAATCGACCAGATGAAACGAAATAGAGAACAAACTAATCACGCAGATTCTGAAAAAATAAGTGAACCTGTTCTTAGCGAACTAAACGAATATCCTTTAGTTAAGCTATTTTGCCCAACAGGTTCAGTCTGTCTTTGCAGTACACAAGGGTCAATAGATAATATCTTAGGATTCTACTTTTCTTTAAAGGACCGCCTAAACGGGAGTTGGCTGCTACGAAAGAAATGGAAAGTAGACGACAGCCGTAAAGAAAGCTTGGGGTTAAGATTTTATTAACAAATACATTTTTATAACCTAATTCTTTTCTATATAAAATGACTAATTATAAACAGGTTATTTTGGTTAGACAGGATTTAAAATTGCCTAAAGGGAAGTTAGCTGCACAATGCGCCCATGCTGCTGTTGAAGCGGTATTAAAATCAGATTCTGAAGCAGTAAAAAAATGGCGAAAAGAAGGCATGGCTAAAATAGTCGTAAAAGTTAAAGATGAGAAAGAATTATTAACTTATTTTCAGCAGGCTAAAGAAAAAAATTTAGTTACTGCTTTGATCACTGATGCCGGAAGAACCGTCGTAGCTCCGGGTACTAAGACCTGTGCAGGCATCGGACCGGACGACGAAGAAAAGATTGATGAAATCACCGGTAAATTACCTTTGCTTTAATCATCGGCACTATCCGTTTTATGAGTGATACATTTCTCAAATCACTCACTTTTTTCTTAGTTCTATTTTTGGACTTACAAGAAATGCAGTAGAGAGGAGCTTAAAACAAGAATATTTCTTAACTACTCGCCAAAGCTAATTACAAAAACGAGCAAAATCACTCACTTTTCGAATTGTGCCTAATCATCGAAAGCTTTTTAAATAAGCCATCTTCTATGAAGCTAAATGAAAAT
>JBBSWB010000004.1:0-22819 GCA_038046465.1 Nanobdellota archaeon | reverse complement strand
CTAATAGCCTACAACCTAAGAGTAATTTTCAAGATGACTTTCTACTAAGCCTATTTTATATCTTACTATATATGGTATTGGCAGTATTAATCGCTTAACTGAATACAAACTAGACAATTTTTGGTGCTTCTTTTAGTGCTTCCTTTTTTCTGTGTTTTTGTAACATTAAAAAAAATAAATATCCTAAAAACATTGGATAAACATAATTTACAAACCTCCCCACTAAAGCCCCAGTAATGGCTACGTTTTTATCCATGCCAACCATTACCAACAATAAGACAAATCCCCCTTCTAATGAGCCTAATCCGCCCGGCAACAGTGAAACTAAACCCACAATTACCGATAAAGAGAAAGCTGACAGTAAAAAGAAAAAATTAATCTTTTCACCAAGGAAGGTAAAAATAATAAAAAATACCAGCCCGTCTAATGCCCAAATAAAAAGGCTTATAATTATTCCCCAAAAGAAAGTTCGCTTTTTGACCGTAGAATCACAAAACGAATTTATAAATAAATCTAGAAAATGCTTTATTCTTTCCTGCCGCTTAAATAATTTAGTTAAGGTAGTTAAAATAAAAAGACTAAATTTGCGGGAAAATAAAAATAATAATGCGGTTAAAATTAGGATTAATAAAAATAAGTAGCCAGGCCATAATTTTCCAATTAAATTTTGTAGATAGAAAATTAAAACATAACAGCTAAAAAAAAGGACTATCAATAAATCAATAACTCTTTCTACGATTATTGATTTCATACTTTTAGAAACGGGAATGCCTTCCATTTGTTTTAAAAACACCGAGCGGATGGGTTCACCGGCGTTCCCTGGAGTTAAGCCAGTAACAGCTTTTCCAGCAAAAAAGATAGGTATAATTCTTAAAAAAGGAATTTTTGATTCATCAGCTAAAAAGAATTTCCATCGCCAGGCTCGCACTAACATGGCTAAACTCATTAGTGCTAATAAAATAAAAAGCTGAAAAATACTTATTTCTTTTAGATGTGCATAAATCTGATTTAAATCACCAAAAGAAATTATTAAAACTAATAAGAGTAAACTAATTATTAATATCGCTCCTTTCTTAATCCAGCCTTTTAATTTACTCATGTTTAAATGTGCTCTTTGTTAACCAATAATTCAGTTTTGATTCTGTTGACCGGAATAATGATAGATATCAATATCTTTATAATGTTTCTCTTGGATTAAATTGTATCGGGCATCCATTTGCAGTTTATAAAAATCTTCTGAGCGCCAATTGTGGGATAAAATTAACCATGAGCCTTGAGCAGAAGATAGTTTTGAAAGTGCGCTGTTGAAACTTGTATGCATTTCTTCTTTATCCGTAGAAGATAATAGAAGTATTTTTGAAAAGTTTTTGTTGTTAATAGCATCTTTATTATAATAATCAAAGTTCCGAACCATATATCCGGCATCAAACAAAATAACATCATTAGTTTTAGCGTTATTTTCAATAAAGTTTGCTGCTTCCCTCCATTCTTCCTTGGTCGGTTGAGAATAATACCCACATAATGAAAAGGAGTTCAGCAGAAGGATTACAATCAAAAAAAAGGCCAAGTATTTCTTTTCTTTAATTTTAAGAAGAAAGAAAGATACCATAAGATAAACAAAAGGGATCATAAATAATGCATATCGCAATAAAAACATCCGGTAAGGAGTTAATATGTATTTTAAAGAAAAAAGGTAACCGCCGATAAATAAAATGCCCAAGATTAAACAAGCTATTAAAAAATATTTTTGATTGCGTTCGATTTTTACACTTAAGGAAGAAACACTATTTTCAAATTTAATCTTAATAATTTTCCTTTTTTCGATGACATAGAACATAACTAAAAATAATACTATTGCCGATAATAATAACAATAAATCTAAAACAAATAAAGGTATTCCTAAGACGGAAAAAATTGATTTAAAATCGACTTGATATAATTTTACAAAAACTTTAAGGAAAGAGTATAAAAGAGGAAAAATAGCTCCTAAGATAATCGCTTGTGTACAAACCCAATTTCGAAAATGCCCTTTTCTAAAGAAAATAAATAATATATTAAACATAATGAAAAGAGCCATTCCTAAAAAATGGAGGTAGATTGTTAATACAGTTAGCAAAATAAAAAATAAATAATAATACAATTTATCTGTTTTAATAATTCTTATAAAAAAATAGGCACACAACAAAGTTAAAACAGAAAGCATTGCATACGCCCTAGCTTCTTGAGAATAAACTATCTGTATAGCCGAAGTTGCACACATAAATGCACTTAACAGAGCTACTTTTTTATTAAATAAAGATTTTCCAACAAGATATAATAACAATACTAAACTCGCACCCAATATGGCCGAAGGCAAACGCATTGAGAATTCAGAAACGCCAAAAAGATTAATCCACTTATTCATAAATAAATAATACAAAGGCGGATTACCCCGATCGATATTGTCTAAATTTTGAGCATATTGCAATGTAGAAAGTTCGTCAGACCAAAAACTTTCTTGGTCCAATTGGTATAATCGCAAGAATAAAGCTAAGATGAATACAGCTAAAAGCAGGTAAAAAATCTTTTTTCTGTCCCAAATCATAAAGCAGATAAACAAATAAAAGATTTATAAAAGTTATCTAATATAGATTTGTTGTTCTACCGTTTCCGAGCTAAAGCGAGGGTTCGCCTCCCAGATGCAAGAAATGAGACAACTATCTCATTTCTGCACAGAAATCAAATCGTTGTTTGATTTCTTGTGGCGTGACATCTGTTGCAGAAGATTTAAAAGTAAAAGATTTAACAAAAAATCCAAGAAACATGAAACTAAAAGGAACAGTGCAAGTGGACTTAGATGGCTTTTGGACCATTGCAAATTATTATGGGTTAAAAACGGATTCAAATAAAGATATTATTTATGAAACAGCCATTCCTCGCTTTTTGAAGATGTTTGAAGAAAAAGGAATCAAAGCTACTTTCTTTGTAATCGGTAAAGATGCGTTAATTAAAGAAAAAAAAGAATTATTAAAAAATATTGTTAATGATGGACATGAATTAGCTAACCATACGATGAATCACATATTCGGCTTAAGTAAACTTTCGCCGGAAAACAAAATTAAAGAATTAGAAGATGCTGAACAAGCGATTAGTGAAATAAGCCACCATAAAATTGTGGGTTTTAAAGCACCAGGTTATGATATTGACCGGGAGATGTTGAATATTCTTACTCAAAAAGGATATCTTTATGATTCCTCAATGCTGCCAAGTTCTATTTATCCCGTTACTCAAATTATAAATGGGTTATTATCAAATACTAAAAAAATAAGAACTCATGGTCCAAAAGTAAGTTGGGGATTTGCACCTAACCGGCCCTATTCTCCTCAAAAACGTATCTGGACGGGAAAATCATGGAAAAAAGGATCTTCGGGTTTGTTAGAAATCCCTTGCTCAGCCATGCCTTTAATCAGGTTTCCTTATCATAGCAGCTATGCTTTTATAGGGGGATTAAATTATTTTAACCTTGGACATACTTTGATGAAAAAAACAAAAACGCCTTTAAATTATTCTTTTCATGCTATTGACTTGGCTGACAACATCCAGACCAAATTTTCCCCTATACAGAACCTTAATTTTGATAGGCGGTTTAATTTGTGTAACAAGATCATGAATAAAATAACTAAAGATTATGATATCTCAACAACCGCTGAACTGGCCGAAGACATAAAAAAAAGATTATGAAATAATAACGATAATAATAGATATAAAAAATGGATTACGAAATTACCGAATTAAATGAAGAGAACGAACAGGAATATAAAAATTTTATTCTTAAACATAATTCCCCCATAGAATTTGAACCAGAATGGAGGAAATTAATTGAATCTAATTTTGGTTTCAAAGCAATCTATCTAATCGCTAAAAAAAAAGATAATGCAGACCGCAACGGCGGTATTGCTGCCGTTCTCCCTTTGTTTGAGGCAAATAGTTTTTTATTTGGTAAAAGATTAATTTCAACACCTTTTGCGGTCCATACTGGAATTCTATCTGATGAAAAAGAAGCAGGAGCAGTAACCGCGTTGATTAAATACGCTAAAGATTTAGTTAAGTTGGATAATTATAAATTTTTAGAAATTAGGAAAAAAGAAAAAGACTCTTCTCCTGACGAAGAATTTACGGTTAAAGAAGAGGTTTATGATTTTTCATTAAAAATTAATCGGTCTTTAGAAGATATTTGGAAATTTTTGCCCAAGAATAGCGTCCGCTGGGGAATTAAGAAAGCGCAGAAAAGTAATTTAACCGTAAGATCTGGAAATTCTAGAAAAGAATTAAACAATTTTTATAGTCTTTTTCTAACAACTAGAAAATATCGGGGAGTGCCAGCTTATCCCGAATCTTTTTTTATTGACATTTTAGACACATTCAAAGACAAAATAAAAATATATGTTTGCGAATTTAATAATGAACCTATTGCAGCAGTAATGATGCTATTCCATAACAAAAGAATTAGGTATTTTCATGCTGGAATGAAGCCGCAAAAACGATTTCTCCAGATGCAGCCATATCACCTCCTTTTCTGGACAGTTATTACCGAAGGGCATAATTTTGGTTATGAAACTTTTGATCTGGGCGGATCTACAAAAATAGCAAATGACGGAGGATTGTATGGTTTTAAAGAAAAATGGGCGGATAGCATTAAACCAGCCCCCTCCTATTATTACTCAGTTTCAGGAAAAATTCCCTTATCTAATACTTCCGGTATAAAGCTGGCAGGAATGATTTGGAAAAAACTACCTTTAAAGATTGTTGATAAAATTAGTCCTTTCGTTATCAGACAATTTGTTTAATTTAAATTTAGTTGAGGTTATTAGTTATATTTCTTAATTACCTCCCTTGATTATCCGTCTTGATTATATTCGCAAGTCTTCTTGCTTCTTTTAATTGATAAGTTGGTGAGCAGGAAACTATTGATAAATTCTTGCATAGCTTTTCGGTGATTGGAAACCCTTGGGGACCATGCTGTTTTATATAATCTTTACGTTGGTGATAACAGCCCCAAACAGGCATTAATTTTATGTTCGAAACGACATTAATTTTATTTTTTAATCTGCTATTTAATAAAAAAGGATAATAGGTATAAACTGGTTCGGAAAAAGGAAGAACTTTTTGGTCTTTAAATTTCTGTTCTTGAAAGAGTTTGGCTAACTTTTTCCGTTTCGAATTATGGGTATCTAAATTGTTTAATTGACTTAAAGCCAATTTTGAACTTAAGTAACCCATCCTGAAATGGGGAAATAAATTTGAATCTGCTGCTTCTTTACTGGAAAATAAATTTACTGTTCGTTTGGCGTTTAAAATTACCCTCCGGGCCAAACGATTTCCCCGGCTATCCCAAAAGGAAGCAATAAATCGAAATAAAGGGAAATATAATGTTGATAAACTAAAACGAGCTTTATTTTCATATTTATTTCTAAGTTCTATCAATTTTTCTTTTACTTCAACATTATTAGTGGTAATTACTGCTCCCCCAAAGTTATACATATTTTTAGTTAGACTATATAAAGCAAAATCTCCGAAGCCCCCAACTAATGTTTGATCATATTTTGAACCAAGAGCATGCGCTACATCTTCAATAAGCAACAGCTTATTGTCTTTTGCTATTTTTATTAATTTGTTTATATTGGCGGGATTGCCGAAGGTATGAATTACATAGATTGCTTTAGTTCTAGCAGAAATTTTTTTTTCAACTTCTCGGGGATCAATGGTAAATGAATCATCGACGTCTACCAAGATTGGATTTGCACCCGCTTTAATTATTGCTTCAGGTATGGAAGAACAGGTAAAAGCAGGAATAATTATTTCCCTGCTTTCTAACCGGAGCGCTTTTATTAAAGTAAATAAAGCATTTCGGCCATAACTAAACGAAATAGCATATTCAGCGTGTACTCGCTTTGCAAATTCGGTTTCAAACTGCTGTTCAAATTTTTTTCTGTTAAATACCATTATTAGTCTTATTCTTAGGCTTGGTTTAAATAATTTCTTAAACAAAGGAGTTATTTTATCTTGAATTATTTAGATTTTATCTTAAACCGCATCTTAAATCCATAAATCTTTTAAACCAACCTAACGGCTAATAAAACTATGAATCTATCTATAATCGTTCCCTGCTACAACGAAGAACAAGAAATACCTAATTTAGCGACTCAACTTAACCCGGTAATTGAACAGCTTAAAGAAGATTATAATGTCGAATTAATCTTTGTTGATGATGGAAGCACGGACCAAACCAACCAACTGCTCCACGAGCATTTTGATAGTAAAACTAAGACTAAAATCATTAAACATGAGAAAAATAAAAACTTGGGTGCGGCTATGCGTACGGGCTTTGCTCATGCTACGGGCGACTACATTGCAACTATCGATAGCGACTGTACTTATAACCCCCGATTGTTAATCCCTATGCTCCAAATGTTAGATAAAGACACAGATATTGTTACTGTTTCCCCTTATCATCCTGAAGGCAAAGTTGAAAATGTTCCCGGCTACAGAGTATTTTTAGGCAAGAGCATTAGCTCTATCTATCGCTTGATTACAAAGAAAAAGATTCATACCTTTACAGCTTTATTTAGAGTGCAAAAGAGGGAAGTTATTGAAAATGTTCCTTTTCAGTCGGATACTTTTCTTGCTACCGCAGAAATGCTGGTTTATTCTCTGATGAAAGGGTACAAAGTCAAAGAATTCCCAGCGACGCTGACGATTAGGAAATTTGGCTCTTCTAAAATGAAATTCCTTCAAGTCATTAGAAGCCATCAAAAATTTGTATTTAAACTCTTAAAATCGAAAATTAAAAAAAAGAGTTAATTTATGAAAATTATCACTATTCTTGGAACCAGGCCGGAGATTATCAAACTCTCAGCATTACTCCCTTTATTAGATCAAGAATTTGAGCACGTTTTAATACATACCGGACAGCATTATGATTACAACATGGATGCGGTTTTTTTTGAGGAGCTTAATCTGTTAAAACCAAAATATTTTCTTAATATCGGATCACACCCCCAGGGAAAACAAACCGGATTAATGCTTGAAAAAATTGAAGAAGTACTTATCAAAGAAAAGCCCGATTTAATAATTGTAGAGGGAGATACAAATACAACTATGGCTGGGGCTTTAGCCGCTGCAAAATTACATATCCCTATAATGCATGCAGAAGCGGGCTGCCGATCATTTAACCGCCAAATGCCTGAAGAGATTAACAGAGTTATTGTCGATCATATTTCAGATTATTTAATCGCGCCCGATGAAGAGAGTTTTCAGCATCTCCTAGCTGAAGGAATTTCGGAAGATAAAATATCCCTTTTAGGAAGTACCGCGTTTGATGCAGTACTAAGAAACAAAGAGTTTATCAAAAAAGAAGTTGTTTTAGACAACTATAAATTAAAAGAAAAAAAATTTGTTTTAGTTACTTTGCATCGTGCTGAAAACACGGATAATGTTAATAATTTAAGAAAAATTATTGGTGCTTTAAATCATTTATCAAATTTGGCTACTTTTGTATTTCCTATACACCCCAGAACCAGGAAAGTTATTAATGAAAACAAAATTGAAATTAACAGTAGTATTAAACTCGTTGAACCACAACCTTATTTATCTTTCCTTGCTTTGTTATCTAACTGTACGTTTTGTATTTCTGATAGCGGAGGAATCCAAGAAGAGGCTTTGGCGTTTAATATTCCCTGTCTTATACCAAGAGAAGAAACCGAATGGACTAGATTAGTAAAAGCTGGGAAAAATATTTTGATGGGGACTAATACTGATAAAATAATTAATGAAACCAAGAAATTTTTAATTGATGAAACTGAATTACAAAGAATTAAAGGAATAAAGTACCCTTATGATGATAAAGTAAGCAAAAAAATAGTCGAGGTTATTAAACAGATAAAATGATTCACCCCACCGCTGATGTTTCACCCTATGCAAAAATCGGAAATGATGTAAAAATCTGGCACCAGGCTCAAGTTAGAGAAGGAGCAGTAATAGGGGATAATTGTATTTTAGCTAAGAATATTTATGTTGATGAAAAAGTAATTATTGGTTCTAATTGCAAAATTCAAAACAACTCTTCTCTTTATCATGGTGCGGTTTTGGAAAATGGTGTTTTTATTGGGCCTCATTGCGTTTTAACTAATGACAAACTTCCTAGAGCCATTAAATTAGATGGTTCTTTAAAAAATAATACTGATTGGGAAGAAGGAAAAATATTGATCAAAGAAGGGGCTTCTTTAGGAGCAAGAGTGGTCGTTCTGCCGAATATAACTATTGGTCGATTTGCTATGGTTGGAGCTGGTGCAGTGGTAACCAAAGATGTTCCTGATTTTGGTTTAGTTTATGGAAATCCGGCCAAGTTACAAGGATATGTGTGCAAATGTGGAAGAAAGTTAGAAGAAGGGAAAAATGCTGGTGATAATTGTTATACTTGCCAAACTAAATCTTAGTTAAATAATCTTTATAAATCTAAATCTTAGCTTTTTCTGTATGATCCCCATAGCTAAACCAATCATTGGTGAGGAAGAAAAAAGAGCAGTTCTGGAAGTTCTCAACTCGGGAATGCTAGCCCAAGGAAAAAAAGTAACTGAATTTGAAACTAATTTTGCTAATTATGTTGGAGTTAAGCATGCTATTGCAACCTCGAATGGCACTACTGCTTTACATGCGGCGCTTCTTGCACACGGGATTGGCCCGGATGACGAAGTAATAACTACACCTTTTACGTTTATTGCAACTGCTAATGCTATAAAAATGGTTGGTGCGAAACCAGTTTTTGTTGATATTGAAGAAGATTCTCTTAATCTAAATCCTGATTTAATTGAAGCAGTGATTACCGCAAAGACTAAAGCGATTTTACCAGTCCATTTATTTGGTTTGCCAGCAGACATGAAAAAAATTCAAGAAAGTGCTGATAAACATAACTTGATAATAATCGAAGATGCCTGCCAAGCGCATGGTGCTGCGTTCGATGGACAAAAAGTCGGTTCATTTGGAACGGGCTGTTTTTCTTTCTATCCAACTAAAAATATCACCACCGGAGAAGGGGGCATAATTACTACCAATGATTCCGCCCTTGCTAACAAAATTAAAAAGATTATTAATCATGGTTCAGAAAAAAAATATTATCATGACTGTTTGGGGTATAATTTTAGAATGACGGACATTGCTGCAGCCATTGGTATTGAGCAACTTAAAAAAATCAACCAATTTAATCAGAAAAGAAAAGAAAATGCAATCCTTCTCAACAAAATATTAAAAGATAAACAGGGAATCGTTCTGCCTTTGATAAATGAAGGGCATTCATTACATCAATATACTATAAGAATACTGCCTGAACTGGGAAAAACTAGGGAAGAAATTATTGAAATTTTAAAGCAAACAGGAATCGATTCCTCCGTTTTTTATCCCCTACCCGTACATAAACAAAAATCGTTTGCCGAATATAACCATTTAACTTTGCCCGTAGCAGAAAAAGTTGCCCAACAAGTTCTTTCTCTCCCGATAAACCCTTCAGTTACAACAGAAGAGATTGAATTGATCGGAAAAACTATTAAAGAATTAGTTTAAATAATTTAAAACAGCAATTAAATGATTAGTTTAAACAAAATGCAATCAAAGAATAAACCAATAGGTATCAAATGACAATTCCAATAAAAGTTGCAGTTATCGGCGTGGGTTCAATGGGAGAAAACCATGCTAGAGTTTATGCTTATTGTGAAAAAACACAATTAGTTGCTGTTGCTGATAGCAATAAAGAACAGGCAGAAAAAATAGCTAAAAAGTTTAATGTTAGGGCTTATTCTGATTATAAAGAAATGCTTGAAAAAGAAAAGTTAGATGCGGTTTCTATAGTTGTACCAACCAGCTTACACAAAGAGGTGGCAGTTTATGTATTTAAAAAAGGAGTTAATGTTCTGCTGGAAAAACCTATCGCCCAAACAGAAGAAGAAGCAAAAGAAATAATTGAATGTGCCAAAGAAAATAAAGTTAAACTAATGATTGGACATATTGAACGATTTAATCCGGCAATTATTGAACTTAAAAAAAAGCTTGAACAAAAAGATTTAGGAGAAATATACAAAATTGATGTCCAAAGAATTGGTCCCTTCCCCCACAGAATTAGTGATGTGGGTGTCATCATTGATTTATCCGTTCATGATTTAGATATTATCGATTACTTAATCAACTCTCTACCTTCACGAATATATGCTGAAACACAACAGAAACTTCATCCACACCACGAAGACTCGGTTACTGCGCTGTTAAGTTATCAAAACGGAACCCTAGCAGTTTTAAACATTAATTATCTTTCTCCAACAAAGACCCGGGTTTTAAAAATATTTGGAGAAAAAGGAATGTTTAAAGTCGATTATTTAAATCAGGAACTTTATTTTTATGAAAACAAATCTTTTGTTGAAAATCATTGGAACAGCGTAACCGAAGGGGATATGAAAAAAATTAATGTTGAAAAAAAAGAGCCGTTGCAAATAGAGATTGAATCATTCCTTAACCACATTTCAGAAAATACCTCGCCCTTAGTTGGAGGAGAGCAAGGATTAAATGTTTTAAACATAGCAAGAATGTTGATAAAATCCGCTACTGAAAAAAAAATTATTGAACTAAACTAATAAACCAACGGGATTAAATTAAAAAAAATTAAAAATGAATCGGTTAAAGAGACAAATAAAAATGAAAGTAATCATAACTATTCCGGCGTATAACGAAGAGAAAACCCTGCCTTTTGTACTTAAAGAAATAAAAGACGTAATGCGTAATACTAATTATAACCATAATTACAAAATACTGGTTCTTAACGATGGCTCTAAAGACAAAACTTCTGAAGTTGCAGAAAAATATGGGGCGATAGTAGTCAACAAAAAGCACCAGGGATTGGCTGAAACGTTTAAAAGTGAAATGGAAGAGTGTATTAAACACCAAGCAGATATAATCGTCCACACCGATGCAGACGGGCAGTACCATTCTAAACACATTCCTGAGTTAATTAAAAAAGTTGAAGAAGGATACGACTTAGTTCTGGGGAGTAGATTTAAATGCGGAATAAAAAGAATGCCTTTAATTAAAAAATTGGGAAATATTGCTTTCGCTCACGTCTTAAGCTCGTTAATTAAAGTAAGGATTAGCGATTCTACGACCGGATTTAGGGCTTTTACCAGAGAAATTGCAGAAGAAATCCATTATATAAATAGTTTTACTTATACTCAAGAACAAATTATTAAAGCAGCAAAGCAAGGGTTTAAAATTACTGAAATCCCCATTATTGCTAGAAAGACTAGAGCCAGCAGATTGTTTCGTAACCCACTCCAATATGCCCTTAAAGCCTGGATAAACATTTTAAGGATTTATCGAGATTATGAACCATTAAATTTTTTTGGTAAGATTGGTTTGTCTATCTTATCTGTTGGAATGGTTATTGGGCTATATTTTGTCTATCTTCATTTTACCGTTGGAATTAAAGGGCACCCTGGCCTTCTGTTCTTGATGCTGATTTTACTGGTTTTTGGATTGCAAACCATAGTTTTTGGATTTTTAGCAGATATGATAAGGAAATAGAAAAGATTATATAAAATAAAAAAGAAAACCTAAAAGAATGAGCAATAAAATAATTAAACTATATAAATATGGACATGAGTATCTTAATAAACATAATATTCGCCCTCTTTTTATTAGAAAACTAAACCAATTTATTATTAAAAAAATAAAAACGAACCACGTAGAAATTGATGGGCATAAAATTTATTTAGACAAACCGGACTCTATGCGACTGTCTACAAGAGGTTATTTTGAATCAGAAATTACAGAATCATTCAAAAACTATGTTAAAGAAGGGGATACTGTTGTGGATATCGGTGCACATATTGGTTACCATACCTTAACTCTTGCTAAATTGGTTGGAGAAAAAGGAAAAGTTTATGCTTTTGAACCTTGTCCAGAAATATTTGAACTACTTAAAAAAAATATTAATGTGAACGGTTATAAAAATGTAATTTTAATTAATAAAGCTGTTTCTAATAGTGCTGATAAACATATATTTTATGTTGATAAAACAGGTAGAAATTCTCTTATTAATTCAACCAGCATTAAGCTGACCCAGTCTATTGAAGTTGATACAATCAGATTAGACGACCTAAACATTAAACCAAATTTAATAAAGATGGATATTGAAGGTGGAGAAATAAAAGCCTTAAGAGGGATGAATGATACGATTAAGAAAAACCAGGTCGTCTTGATTACGGAATATGCTCCTTTTTACTTTGAAGATCCAACAGAATTAATCCGTATTATCGAAGAAGTTGGTTTTAAAACAATTTATAATCTTTTTGATAACGGGAAAGTAGAATTATTTGATTATAATAATATAAATAGATATATCCCTGAAGGAAAAAATATTACAAGTAACACTAATTTGGTATGTACAAAATGATAAAAAATATTTGCTTAATAATAATGTATAATTATCATTCTTTTTCCGCTAAAGTGTTGTCTTCTTTACTTGAAAAAAAAGGATACCACGTAAAGGTTATCTTTTTTAAAGAAATATTTGATAACAATATCAAAGAACCCACAGAACAAGAATATGGTTTATTGGAAGAAAAAATTAAAGAATTTAATCCGGATTTAGTCGGGGTTAGCTTATTGTCTTCTTCATTAAGTGAAATTTGTGTAAACACCATAAAGAGATTAAAGAAGTTTAATTTTAAAATAATAGTTGGCGGCGTAGCACCGACAATTAATCCAGAAGAGTATATCGATAAAGTAGATTATCTTTGTATAGGTGAAGGTGAAAACACTCTTCTGGAATTATTAGACAAAATAAACAATAATAAAAAAATAAAAGACATAAAAGGGTTGTGGATAAACGAAGAAGGAAATATTATTAAAAATAATTTGGAAAAAGAACTGGTAAATTTAAATGAGTTGCCTATTCCTCAATTAAACCAACCCACATATATTAACAACAATTCGGTTGAAGATAGGTCTAAAAATATTTACTCAATGAGTTATTATTCAACAATGACTTCTCGGGGATGCCCATTCAGTTGCAGTTACTGTACAAATAGTTTTTTTCATAAGATCTATGATAATAAAGGAGGTTATTGGTTAAGAAAAAGAAATGTTGATAGTGTAATAGAAGAATTAGAACTTGAAAAAAAGAGGGACAGTAATTTAAAAATAATTGATTTCCATGATGATGATTTATTATACGACCTAAAATGGTTTAGGGAATTTAGTGAAAAATATAAACAGAAGATAGGGTTACCATTTATTGCTTTAACTACATTTAACCATTGCGATGAAGAAAGAATAATCCTTTTTAAAAACGCCGGAGGAAAAACTTTAAAATTAGGTATTCAAACCGGCTCCGAAAGAGTTAGAAAAGAAGTCTATAATCGAGCCCATTACACTAATGAACAAATAATAAAAACATCTAAACTGTTAAAAAAGTATAAAATAAAACAAATATATGACCTGATTGTAGACTGTCCATTTGAAACTGAAGAGGATAAAACGCAAACTTTAAATTTATTATTGTCATTAAAAAGACCATTTAGATTAAGTATATTTTCGTTAACGTTTCTTCCTAAAACAAGATTAACTGAAAGAGCATTGGAAGAAGGGTTTATAAGTTTGGAAGATGTGGAAAATAAAAAACATAAAGTGATTACAAACTGGCGTTCAAAGTTAAGCGCTATTAGTGATGATAAAAACTATTATTATCTTTCACTATATTATTTAGTAGATAGTGTATTGCCAAGAACTGTAATAAAAGCCGTTTCTGGAATTGGTTTGTTTAAGGAAAAGCCGAAGCTATTGTCTTTTTCAAGGTATGTTAGATTAACAAACTACATCCCCCCGCCCAAGAAACTGTTTTATTATTTAAAAAGAATAAATAAGGGAATAAAAACTTCGTGAAAAAATATGGCGCTTAAAGATTACTCCTTAATTAAACAAAAAGCGAGCCCGTAATTTAACAATATTTATATACCAGTAATTTTTAGTAAATAAACGCCGAATAAGTACAATGAAAACAACCCGCGAGGGGCTTGAAACCAACATAAAACTGACTAAAAAAGGATTGAAAAGACGCAAGCTTACAAAACAGGATCCCTAAAAAGATAAAATTTGTGACAAAAAATGATAAAAAATATTTGCTTAATAATAATGTATAATTATCATTCTTTTTCCGCTAAAGTGTTGTCTTCTTTACTTGAAAAAAAAGGATATAGTGTGAATGTTATATTTTTTAAAGAATCATATACTAATAGCATGAAAGAACCAACAGAGCAGGAATATAAATTATTAGAAGAAAAAATTAAAGAATTTAACCCTGACTTAGTTGGAATTAGCTTATTATCTTCTTCTTTAAGTGATATAACTATAAATACCATAAAGAGATTAAAGAAGTTTAATTTTAAAATAATTGTTGGCGGTGTAGCACCGACAACTAACCCAGAACAGTATATTAATGAAGTAGATTACCTTTGTATAGGTGAAGGCGAAAATACAATTTTAGAATTATTAAATAAAATAAATAATAAAAAAGAAATAAATGACATAAAAGGGTTGTGGATAAATGATAAAGGGAATATTATTAAAAATAATTTAGGAAAAGAACTGGTAAATTTAAATGAGTTGCCTATTCCACAATTAAACCAAACAACATATATTGATAATGATTCATTTGAAGATAAGTCTAAAAATATTTATTCAAATACCTGGTTTACTATGACTTCTAGAGGTTGTCCCTTCAGTTGCAGTTATTGTACAAATAGTTTCTTTCATAAAATATATGATAATAAAGGGGGCCGTTGGTTAAGAAAAAGAAATGTTGATAGTGTAATAGAAGAATTGAAAATTGAAAAGAAAAGAAACAGCAATTTAAACAAAATTTATTTTGTTGATGACGATTTTTTATGCGATCTCAATTGGTTGAAAGAATTTAGTGAAAAATATAAACAGAAAATAGGGTTACCTTTTACTGCTGTAACTACATTTAACCATTGCGATGAACAAAGAATAGCTCTGGTTAAGAATGCTGGGGGGAAAACCTTACACTTGGGTATTCAAACCGGCTCTGAACGAGTTAGAAAAGAAGTTTATAATCGAGCTTATTACACTAATGAACAAATAATAAAAACATCTAAACTGTTAAAAAAGTATAAAATAAAACAAATATATGACCTGATTGTAGACTGTCCATTTGAAACTGAAGAGGATAAAACGCAAACTTTAAATTTATTATTGTCATTAAAAAGACCATTTAGATTAAGTATATTTTCGTTAACGTTTCTTCCTAAAACAAGATTAACTGAAAGAGCATTGGAAGAAGGGTTTATAAGTTTGGAAGATGTGGAAAATAAAAAACATAAAGTAATTACAAACTGGCGTTCAAAGTTAAGTGCTACTAAAGGTAATGAAGATTATTATTATCTTTCTCTTTATTATTTAGTTGATAGTAAATTACCAAGAACCATAATAAAAATGTTTTCTGAAATGGACTTATTCAAAAAAAACCCGGCTTTATTATCTTTTTCAAAATATGTCAGATTAACAAATTATGTTCCGCCACCAAAAAGGTTTTTTAGTTATTTGAAAAAAATACCCGGGAGAATAAAAACCTCATAAACGGCCCGTACTTAAAAAAATTATTTTATTAGGGCAGCACGATTATTATCTTTATTAAATAATCTTGGTTTTAGAGAACAAATGCGTTTGGATAATCATAATATACTTAACTAAAAGTTGAATAAAATTATTGTTTGATAATATTTAAAAAGAATTTTTTCTCTTAGGAAAGAATGAAAAAAGCAAATCCCTCTATTGTAGAATTAAAAGAATTATGTTTAAAAAAAGGAACTTATGTTGGGGCAGATAAGGTTTACAGTATAGTTGCTGTTTACTTTACAAAACTTTTTCTTTATATTAATTTTTCTTCTATTCAAGTTATGTTTCTTTGGTTTTTTCTGCAGTTATTTGCTTGCTACTTAATCGTTCAGGGGAGCTACTTTTATGTAATTGGGGGGGTCTTTCTCTTCCAATTCTGCGCCAGCATCCTCGATGCTGTAGATGGACAGATGGATAGATTCCATGGAAAAAATAGCATCTTGGGGCTTTATATTGACCAAATATTCCATAATGTTGCTAACCCCCTTTTCTTACTTGTTTTGGCAATCTCTAAAGATATTTTTTGGATAGGAATCGCAATTTGTATCTTCTATGTTTATAATCGGTTGGTTGTTTTTAATCCTAGCATTTACAATTTAAAATATGAAAAAGACAAATTTGTCTTAAAAACCGTCATCGAACCAAAGTTAAACAAACTTAGTTACAGCCGATTAAAAAGCGATGAAAAAAACTTTATTTCTAAATCGTATGAATGGTTTAGAGTAGAACATTTATTTAATGTAATTTTTTTTGGAGCTTTATTAGGGTTGTTAAAGTTGACTCTTTGCATTTATCTTATCCTGTTTATAGTTGATTTTATAAGAAGGCTTTACACGCAAGTTGCTATTTTAATCGAAGCTGATAAAATATTAAATTCTGATAAAGAACTAGAAAAATAAGTAATGAATATTCGCTCTTTTTATTTTTTCTCTAAAATTCCTATAGCCAGAACATTTGCAGCAAGATAAGGTTTCCCATATCGTGCTCCTTTGGCGTTTTCGATATCGATTTCTTTCCACTGGTTATTTCTCGAAACCCTTTTCATAAAGAAAATTCGATCAAAATTAAGTTTTCCAGAAAATAAAAGACTGTCCATGGCATGGTTATACCCTAAAGGCAATGTGACAATCATCTTCCCATTCTTATTAAGACCGTTAACAATAAGATTTTTTAACGCTTTTAGTATCTTTTCTGGTTCTTTAATATCGTCGTCAAAGCCTACGTGCTCAAGAGTGGAAATGCTTATGATTAAATCATATTTATTTTTGGGCTTAAAATTAACAACGTCTTCATTAATTATGCCTTTCCCTTTTTCAAATTTATCAAGTACATCCCACTTCATTGGAAAATATTGTGGCAGTACGGCTCCTACTTCCAAAATTCTTCCAGCTTTAAAATTGTTTAAATAACCCATTACAATCGGAATTTCAACAGCCCTTTCATTCGTCCAAGTAAGATTGTTCTTATGGTAAAAATAATTAAATACTTGATTCTGGAAAAAAAACTTATTTTTTAGTTTTAAGGGGATAATAATTGGTGACAATAACCTTAATAAAAAGCGTTTAAAATATTTAAAGCTCTTCACCAGAAAAACAAGAAGACCTTCCTCAGCCAAGACTTTAACTCCTTTCTTAATCCTCCGATTATCTTCCGCATATTTGTTCATTGCTGCTTAAAATCGCGGCGTTTATTTAAATTTTGCGAACCGAGATGAGTTATTAAATAAATTAATAAATCTTATAAAGAAGAACTAAACTAATAACACAATGGACTATCCCGACATCTTAGTACAAAGAGTAAACGAATTATATCACGATTTAATAGGAGAAAAGTACGACCATTCCCACCCAGAAATTTTTAAAAGACTTCCAACCAGATGGAGGCGATTAGGAAAACAATTTCTTCTCACACAAAAACCGTTAAAAATTCTTGATTTGGGAACCGGGACCGGTTTTGTACCATTAACAATCGGAGATTTATTAAAGAAAACCGATACTTTCTTTTGTTCAGATATATCTAATAAGATTTTAAAAGTTGCAGAAGAGCATCTTAAAAAGAAAAATTTTCTTTGTAAGTTTAAATTTATAAAAATAGATGCCCAATCTCCCCTCCAGTTGCCTTTAAAACAGAATTCGTTCGATATAATCACTATTAATTCCACGCTTCACCATATTAAAGACGCTGATGCTTTTCTAAAGGAAGTTGATAGGGTTCTCAACCCAAAAGGGTTAGTATTTATTGCTCATGAGCCTAATGAAAGATTTAATAGTAATTTATTTCTTAAATTACATTCTTCTTTTTTAAAAATATTCCTCTGTCCAAAACACACTTTAACTAAAGTTTTTAGAAAAATTGGCTTAGAGAATATACTTGAATATTTGTATTACACTTTCGCTAGTCCAAAAATTAACAATAAAAAAATTTGCACAGAAATTAACAAAATACTTTTTAAAGAAGGGTTAATCAAAAAAATGATCCTACCTAAAGAAATAAAAAGAATAACCGACATAAATGCTAAGAACGGCTTTAAGCCGCAATTAATTTTTCCTAATTATAAATTGTTAAAAATTGAAACTTATAACCATCTTTCCGACGAAATTGCTAAAAAATATAACAACAAATTTATTTTAACTTACGAAAGATTCCTTGAAAAAAACTTCCCGGGAGAAGGAAATACGTTCTTTTTGATTAAACAAAAAATACATTAATAACTTAAATATGCATACATAAAACCAACATACTTCATTTTATCTTAATCAACTGCCTAACTAAAGACCAATCTTCTTCTTTAATTTCTCCAAAAACATATAATAGGAATAAATACAATAAAAACAACAAGGAATATTTTAACAATAATAAAAAACCTCCAATTGGCCATAAATAAGCTAAGGTATAAATTATAATTGAACAAAACATTATTCGTAGGAAAGAAATAAAGTTTAATAAAGTTTTAAATTTATAATATATGTATATTCCGACCATTAGAAGAACTATAAAAGCAGTTATTAGAAAAGCATAAGCAGCGCCAATAAGTTCAAACTTAGGGATTAAGAAAAAGTTTAAGATAGATAGCAGGGAAAGAAATAAAATACTGTAATATAATTCAAATCTTGGTTTTCCCATTCCAGTTATTACAGAAGATAATGCAGAGGAAATAGTTAAAAAAGTAGAACTGACTAAAAGGATGCTCAACACATCAGCACCAGCAACATAATCTGCGGAATATAACAGCCGCAATACTTCTTTAGAAGTAGTCATGGTTATTGCGATAATTGGCAAAAGCAGAATTAATATGTATCTGGTCGACTGGGAAATGTATTTCTTTATTAGTTCCATATTATTGGTACTGGCTGCTTTTGAAATGGAAGGCAATAAAGTTAAAGAAACTGGAGCAAATACCAGGAAGGGAAGATTAGAAAGCGTTGCTGCTGCAGTAAATAATCCGACTAAATAATTGTCAACTAAAAAAGATTTTATAAATAAAATATTTATATTTCTAACTAAAGTGAAAGTTAAAGAAGCAGCAACTATCGGTAAGGAAAACATAAATATCTTCTTGGCACCAATGGTTTTTTTTTCTTCTGAATTCAAAGGTTCTTCTTTAGAAGATAATTTTGATTTAAAATAAAATACACAGTAAATTAAAGCGACAACTTGGGAGATTAAAAAAGCAGTTAAAACACCAAATAACCTAAAGCCCAAATATAAAAATAATAAAGCTAAAATTGTTCTCAAAGAAACATGTACAATCCTAATTAAAGCTTGTTGTTTAAATTTTCTTAATCCATTAAAAAATCCGCAGGAATATAATGATAGTAAAGAAAGCGAGATCATCATAACACCAATAAAGACGATATAATTAGTTAAAGATTCATCATTTAAAATGAGAGCAATCTGTTTTGCAAATACAATAAAAAATGAAGAAAATATAACTGTTAAAATTAATTGCAATCTTAATGAAACTTTATAAATATATTTTTTTTTGTCCTCATGTTCAGACATAAATTTAGAAACTGCTTTTGGCAAACCGGTTCCAAAAAAAGCATCGCTGATTAAATATAAAGACATTAAAACTCCAAACACCCCATACATTTCTGGACCAAGAAAACGCCCAATAGCAATATGAAGAACATAATTAGCTAGAAAAAATACAAAAACCGAAACCATCAAATAAATCGTTCCTTTAACAATTGCGCCAGCCATAGTTATTTTTGCTCTCCTTTCTCTTCCTTGGGATCTTGTTTACACCTTACTCCCCTAATCTTGCCAATATTAATCATTGATTCGCAACTGTCTTTTCCGCATCCCTCGCTTGTTAATGATAATGAATTAGTTATTTCTGACCGGCCGAATAGATTCTTAAAAAAATGTTTAGCAACAAATTTAGGATTATAAAGAAGGTTAAACCGCAAAAAACATTCATGGGTACAATAACATTTGGTGTTGTTGATCAGTTTATATGTATTTTTTGCTTTATCTGAAGACCATAATTTTTTAAAATCGTAATCGTAATCTCTAATATTCCCAATCAATTGTCGGTTTAATAATTCGCAGGGATAGATGTCCCCATTTTCATACATAACAGCCATCAGAGTTCCTGCTCTACAGGGCAAGATGAATTTTTTATTTTCTACTGTGTTTATAATCGTGCCCGTTCTAAGCTTGTTTAAGTAATCCCGAACATAAGATTTAACTCCTTTCTTTCTCGACTGCGACTGTAAAGAGAAAAATTTTTGATAGTGATTTAAATCGACGCCAAACAAATCCATTTTCCGGGCTTCGCCTCGAATTAGATTTAAACCAAATACATCCGGTTTTAATTGAGTATTCACATAATCGTGCAGTTCGCCCAATTTTTCTTGATTCAATGAAGTCAAAGTTGAAATTATGGAAAGCTGTAATAAGGGGTGGTTTTTTTGAAGCTCTTTGAGCTCATAAAAAGTTTTGATAGCTAATTTAAAACAATTTTTTACTTGCCTAATTTCATCATGGGTTTCTTCCGGACCATCCAGCGATAAAACTACATTTAATTCTAAGCCCGGACAATTTTCTAAAATATTTAAACAATCTTTTTTTATTTTTTCGGTAAGAAGGCCATTGGTAGGAATTGCCACTGTTTTTACAGAAGTGTTTCGGTAATAAATTTTAATGATTTCAGCAAAATCTTGGCGGATAAAAGGCTCGCCGCCGCTAATATTTAATATTATTAAATCAGAAAGAGTTTTGCTGAGTTTATCAATTTCTTCCAGAGATAATTCATCTTGAGCATTGAGCTTGCTCCAAAAAAAACAATGTTTGCATTTAGCATTGCATCTAGAAGTAACAAAATGGATTAATTGAAAAGGCGTTTTGGGTTCTTTAACAACAAAATATTTTAATAGGTTTAAATAAGATCTTTTCACGCTTAAAATTTGCCTAAAACTGCTTAAAAAACTTATGATTTTAGAGACTTTTATTATCTTTTCTGCAATATCTGTGTTTGTACTTATTTTATAATTTCCAGCTCAACAATAATATCTTTGATTACTTTGCTAAAAATATACGAAGCATAATATCTAATCTTTTTATGTAAAAAAAATCTTCCAAAAAAAGTCGGTTTGTCTGTTTCCATTACTACTTGAAATCGTTTCTTCTTTTGAAGCCAAAATCGATCTAAGTTCCTGAAAGCCAAGTAGGTGTATCCCCTATGATGGTCAATACTTCTACACCAGTCAGATTCGTGGGGAACAGAAAGCCATATTCTCCCCCTGGGCTCGGTTATTCTATATAATTCATCAAAAAGGTTGAGTTGGTCTTTTATCGATAAATGTTCTAATACGTGCCTCATTCTAACATATTCAAATTGGTTATCTTTAAAAGGCAAAGGGGATTTTGTTATATCTACTTTTATAATTTTTTCATCTAAAGGGTTGATGTCGATATTGACCCACCCTTCAAAAACTTCTTTTCCGCAACCGAGGTTTAGTTTCATGCCTTATTTAACCACAATATTGTGGAATACTTCTATATAAATATTTCTACATTATTGTGGTATGTATAAAAGAACGTTTAAAGAAGTAAGAAAAGTTATTTTAGAAACATTGAAAGATGGTAAACCTCATTCTCTTGGCGATTTAGAACGAAAAACGGGTACCAATTGGCAGAGTGTAAGAAATCATATTGGTGATTTACTTCTGTTTAATGCTATTAAAAAAGAAAAATATGAAAAACATAATCAAAATAAAAGGCCTTATATTGAAATTACGATTACTAAAGAAGGTTTAGAGCTATTGAAAAAATTATAAATATTTTAAAATTAATTATAATTATTGTTTATAAGTTTAGTTCTCTTTTCCGCTCTTCTTTCAATAATTCTTTGTCTAACTTATATAACGTTCTTAGCTGGGTAAATAATCTCCTGAACAATTCTAAAACGTATAATGCTGTATACAAAATTAGCGTTTCTCTAGGAAAACCGAGGATTATTCCAATAAATAAAAGATTAAAAGGATTGCTTCTTCGGGTTAACAAATAAACCCACGCAAATCTTTTGTTCTTATTTCTCATAGATAAATTATTTTTTAAAGAAAGAAGTTTCTCTCGGAACTCGGGTTTGTAATCGTCTGGGTTTATGACTATCAATTTACTAAGCAAAAGAGCTAAAGCAGAGATAACCCCAAAAACAATATAAATTAAATTGTTATAAGCAACCGAAACACCAATCGAAAAACAAATAAACAAAACAGGGCTACCAAAACAAACCCCCAACCATTCTAAAAATATACCTTTATAGGTAGATTTTTTCTTGATTCTGGCAATCTGACCATCAATGGCGTCTAAGAAACCAGCAATAGTATATAGAACTATACCTAAAACATTAAGCCAATAAGTTCCATAAATCATTAGCAGAGATGCACCTAATTGAAGAAAAAGCCAGAAGACAGTTATCTGGTTTGGAGTAATATTTGTCTTTAGTAAAAATTGAGTAAAATATAATAAAGTGTAATGAAGCTTCTTCACATAAGGATCATAATAATTCTTACTACACTTGTCTCTTAATTCCTGCATTGATTCGCTTACCATTTAAACCAACCAGCTGGGGTTAATTTAAAAACGTTGTGTATCTATT
>JBBSWB010000003.1:0-2419 GCA_038046465.1 Nanobdellota archaeon | reverse complement strand
TTTGTTGGAAATGCAGGAGATACTCAAAAGTGCTTCAGGTTACTGAAGTATTACGATGCCTAGTAAAACTTATATATCTGAAGAATATGGTTATTATTAAAGAAAATAAATGTCCCAACCTAACAAATCTCAAATTGAACTAGCTCATTACGACCCTAGCAAGCATTCTTATCGTTCCGTTGCTAAAAAGATTATTGTTGAAATTCCTTTGGCTAATGCAACAGACACGGTTGGATCGGTATTAAACAAAATTAAAACTAACATCACCAAACTTAAATTTATAGATTATGTTTATGTTATAAATGAAAACAAGAATTTAATTGGAACTGTTTCTTTTAAAAATTTGTTTAGGAGTACAAAAGAGATTAAAATCGGAAAACTCATGCAGAAAAAATTAGTGACCGTTTCACCAGAGACTGATCAAGAAAAAGTTGCTGATTTAGCGGTTAAACATAATCTTAAGGCAATCCCAGTTATAGAGCACAAAAAATTAGTCGGGGCAATTTCTATAGAACAGATCTTGCCCATCCTGAACCGAGCGCTTAGGGAAGACCTCTTGCATTTGGCGGGGATCCATAAAGCTCATCTTAACTATGAAAATACCCTGGCAGTGCCGCTGTTTTTAAGCGTTCTACATCGGATTCCGTATCTGTTAGTCGGCCTCTTGGGAATAACTATTGCAGCAATATTTATCAGTGTTTTTGAAGCAACACTGCAAAAGAATTTGATTCTCGCTTTTTTTATTCCCGCAATCGTATATATGAGTGATGCTCTGGGAACACAGCATCAAACTTTGTTTATAAGAGATCTAGCTATCTTGGGAAAAGAATTAAACCTAAAAATCTATTTTTTAAAGCATCTTTCCATTGGTGCTTTATTAGCCTTAGTGATCAGCGGAGTAATATTTTTAGTCATTTCTTTTTTCTGGGGGCAACCCTTTATGGCTTTTATTATTGCAATAGCCATGTTTGCCTCTCTGGTTTTTACCAGCAGTACTGCTCTCATAATCACCCAGCTTATGGCTAAGCTGAAATTAGACCCTGCCTTGGGCGGTGGACCGATCGCGACCATTATTTCAGATGTTACCTCAATAATAATTTATTTTGGTATTGCTATTGCTTTTTTAAAGCTAGTTTAATGATTTTCTAACTGTGGGTTTCTGACTGTAGGTTTCTAGCTAGGGGTTTATGACTGTAAATTAGGCCTTTAAATTGAGCAGTAAAGATATTTTTATCATAATTTTTATAAACGGCTGGAAATCTTGATTAATAATGCACATCATCAATCCCGGGCCGGAAGATTTTCACATGCACAGCCTTAACTTTTCTGACGGTGTTAACACGATTGAAGAGCTGGCGCATTGGGCGGGTAAGTTTGGGTTAACTAAAATAGGCATTACCGACCATAGCCAGGTAGCTATTGACACCCAAAACTGGGCTAGAAAAGGTCCTCGCTCGACGCTTAAGCGCTGGAAAAATGTACATGATAATGGCGTGGAAGTGGTTTTTGGCGTCGAAGGAGATTTATTGAATGAAGCAGGAGATATTTGTGATAATATTCAAGGAGAAACAAGTAGTTTATTGATTCTTTCTGCACACGAACGAATTTATCAAGGTGATCCACAAAAGATAACTGAGGCGTATCTAAAAGCTATCGAGCGGCATGCACCAAAGATAACTTTCTTAGGGCATCCCTGCATTTATTATTTTGAAAAATATTTAGATATTAGCGCGGTAATCGAAACAGCTAATAAACATCAGGTTCCGCTGGAATTTAATTGTTCTAACTTAGTTAATGGTAAAACTAATCTGGCTAATTTGGCAGTAATGCTGCAGAAGGCAGACCAAATTTATGTTAATAGCGACGCACATGTGTTATATGAATTAAAAACTGTTCGAGAAGCTGGTCTTGAATATTTAAGAGAAAAAGGGTTGTTATAAAAAATAATTAGGTCTATTTTTAAATTCCGTTACAGCCTATCTGACAATAACTGTCTGCAATTTTCTTTTGGTTTTTTTATTTTCTTTAAAATAAATCTCTACGTCGACAAATTGTTTGATTTCCTTGTTTATTTTTTGCAGTATTTTTAAACCCGCATCAGTAAATTTGATCATCCTATTTTCATATTCAATCAATTTTTTACTTTCTAAAGTTTCTAAATTTTTATATAAAGCTCTTTCTTGGGTGGTAATTAAGCCCGACTGCAGCAGTAATTCAATAAAAGTTATTTTGGACGTTTCCAGTTTTAAGGGCTTCTGTTCCAAAGACTGGTTTATAGTCTGATAAAACTGCCCTAATGAGAATAAAATTAAGCGCTGGGTTTTGGTTAATTTCATCATTTTACCTCTTTATTTTTAAGGGTATAAAAACATTTAGGAACAAAAATGAAAAGCTTTAAAAATAACCAAACAATAAGATA
>JBBSWB010000002.1:0-5683 GCA_038046465.1 Nanobdellota archaeon | reverse complement strand
ATTCATCCCCAACGCTAAAGCGGGGGGATTTCTTGCTCAGAAGCTATATTAAGTAATTTATTTTAAGTATAATATTTTTAATTATTTTTGTTTGTCAAAATTAGCGGGTAATCAATCTTAGTTCAATTAGTATTACTTGTTATCAATTTTAATAGAATAGCATTAAGGTGATTTCTTAGCAACTTTTAGTAACATCCCATAAACATACCAATTTGCTTCGGGAAATTGTTTTTTTAATTCTTCAGTATCATGTCCTAAATTATAAATTTCATTTAAGGCAATTCCAACGGCAGGACTTCTATTTTTTCCTCTTGAACAATGGACTAACAATGTTTCTTTATCGAGACCTTTTTCTTCAAAATCAGATAAGATGTTTCCTGCAATTATTTCATCAATAGTAATAGAATCGTCAGATACTTTTCCCCAGAAAGTTGGGTCATTGTCATCAAAAAAATATTCCACAATCGTATAAAGATCAGATTGTTGAAGCGCAGCCTTAAGCACCACCTTTTCTTTAGAACTAATCCTAATTGCATAGGTGGGATTTGTTGGTTGATATGCAACTGCATCTACTAACCCTAATATCTTTAAATCCATAACTCGAAAACGGTTCTAACTCTTTAAATAGGTTTGGATATACTATTCTATAAGACTTAATTTCTAAACCCAAACATATAAAAACTCTTAATATTTCTCTATAACCATGCAAGAGGTGTTAGGTTTTGTACTTAGTTTTATTATTAAATATAAGTTCGTCTTCTTATTTTACTTATTGATTATTGCTTTCTTAATCTATAATCGAAAAAAACTGGTGGTCCAGGCAAAAATAATCTTCCTGTATCGAATGAAATGGGGATTGACTTGGATGGATAAATATGCTGAAAAATTTAGGGAATGGATTATTTTAATTGGATACATTGGTGTTGGAGCTGGATATGTGGGTTTATTCTACATTTCTTATGTTTTAATTAAAAATCTTTACTCTATGATTTTAAAACCAACTGCGGTTTCAGGAGTTTCTTTTGTTTTCCCAGGAGTCAATGTTCCCGGCATGGGCATCTTACCTTTTTGGTATTGGTTATTAGCTGTTTTTACCATTGCTTTAGTGCATGAATTTTCGCATGGGATCGTTGCTAGAGCGCACCGCATCAGTGTTAAAAATACGGGTATCGCTTTCTTTGGCCCAGTTTTAGGAGCTTTTGTTGAACCTGATGAAAAAAAATTAAGGGAAGCTAAAGATATTACCCAGTACTCTATTTTAGCAGCCGGTTCTTTTTCCAATATTTTATTAGCCATCGTAGCTATCTTACTGCTAAATTTAGCCTTCGTGCCCTTGCAAGCAACGATGGTTGAACCCACCGGATTTACTTTTGACACTTATGTTGATGAAACCTTGCCGTTTGCTAAAGCCGGAATTATTCCGGGAACGCTTATTACTGGTATTAACAATGAACCAATAACTGATTTCCAAGAATTTGATGAAGAATTATCTTTCCGCCACCCCGGAGAACGAATCACTGTTAGAACCCCTAATGAAGATTATTCCATTATTCTAACTGAAAGCCCGGATAATCCAAAAAAAAGTTTCCTGGGAATAAAAGATATCCATAACAAAGTTGAAATTAAAGATCAATTTGAAAGTAGATGGTGGAATATAATTTATGTAGTTTTAACCTGGTCCAGTGGATTTTTTAGATGGTTATTCTTACTTAGTTTAGGCATTGGTTTGTTTAATTTATTGCCTCTCCCGATTGTAGATGGGGGCAGAATGGCTCAAGTTTTCTTGCACAAGCTAAAAGGTCCAGAAGAAGGAGAACGAAGATACAGGCAAGTTAGTGCTTTCTTTTTATTAGTTTTAGTATTAAATTTAATTTTCCCTTTCTTGATTAAGTTGTTTTGAGTAAAAATTTGCGTGCGCTTTGCGCAACTCGAACTATGGGCTACGACGCAAGAAACGACCGCCACTGTAGAGAAGGTTGCCGCCATCAACGCTGGAGTCGTTGCTGAGGCTGTTGACCAAAGCCGCCCGCAATTCGTCCGTAGTTGTATTCCGTTGAACCCAAAAATTAGGAGTTATTTCTTTTCCTGTGGCTGCTTTAAGCACAGATAAGTATTCATTGTAAACATCAGTTTTTCCTTCCAATAAAGTCATCCAAGCATCGCGAACAAAATTAGGGCTGCTGCTATTTAATTCAATTCCTTGAAAACTAGCATAATCTACCGACAGAAATGGTTCTGCAAAACCGGAATGGATCCTAATTAATTCCGGACATTGTAAACTTAATTTCAATTTAGTTGTTTCGGCTTGGTAAGCGATGCCACAACAAGAGTCAAGCCAAGTGTTAAAATATCTTAAACGATCTTTCGTACTTCGCAGAATTCCATCGAGATTGGTAAGGGTGTTAAAATCAATAATCCGAGCTAAGATGTTTTCCAAGAAAGTATTTGAACGATATATTTCTCTTCCGCTAATTATTACTTTAGGTTGATGTTGATTGTTCTCGGCAACACAAACTTTCTGTAAAGCATCTACGCCTAACGCGTATGTGTTTGCTTGAGGCATTAAGATGGATCTGCCGCTGAAAGCAGTGCTGGCTGCAGAAGCAGGGGTGGTTTTTACTGTAGAACTTGTACCAGACCGCCCACTATATCGTGGATCGCCTCTTTTTTCTCTTATCCAACCGCCGAAATTAGAAAAGTCTAGCCCTTTATGTACATCAGTTGAATCAATAGCATACGGGTTTACTTCCATATGCGCGGGTATAAAGACCATAATCCTGCTGGAAAGAAACCCATTTATAAACTTTATTATTTATATTGGAGTAGCTATTACAAACTAGCTAATTTCCAACATAACAAATTATATAAACAAAAATTTTCTTAAACAAACAAGGGGGATCAGATGAAAGCATATTTAGATTTACTGGAGCATATTCTTCAAAAAGGAGTACAAAAAGGTGACCGCACGGGAACCGGTACTAAGAGTTGTTTTGGTTACCAGATGAGAATGAATCTATCCGAAGGATATCCTCTGCTAACTACCAAAAAAATGTACTATAAATCAATGGTCCACGAATTATTGTGGTTTTTAAAAGGAGAAACTAATCTTAAATATTTACATGATAATGACGTCCATATGTGGGATCCCTGGGCAGATGAGCAAGGAGAATTAGGGCCGGTCTATGGCAAACAGTGGCGCTCTTGGTTAACTGCCGATGGCCGCAGCATTGACCAAATTTCTAACTTAGTGGACTTAATTAAAACTGATCCTGATTCCCGAAGAATTATGTTAAGTGCTTGGAATGTGGGCGAAATAGACCAAATGGCTTTGCCACCTTGCCATTGTTTATTCCAATTTTATGTTAGCCCGGATAAAAAACTTTCCTGTCAATTATATCAGAGAAGCGCAGATGTTTTCTTAGGCGTACCGTTTAATATTGCTTCCTATTCATTATTAACAATGATGATGGCCCAAGTAACTGATTTACAGCCGGGAGAATTTATCCATACCTTTGGAGATGTGCACATTTATAATAATCATTTTGACCAAGTAAGAGAACAGCTATCTAGAGAGCCACGGGCACTGCCTAAAATGGAATTAAATCCTGCAGTAAAAGACATCTTTAAGTTCACGTACGCAGACTTTAAATTAGTGGATTACAATCCTCATCCGGCAATAAAAGCGCCGATTGCGGTATAATACAAGCAACAAACCAGATAATAAAAAATTAACTACTTTCAACATGATAAATATAATTGCCGCCATGACTGAAGAAAGAGTTATCGGTAAAGATAATAAATTGCCCTGGCATCTTCCGGAAGATTTGGCTAATTTTAAAAGATTAACTGAAGGGAATACGGTAATTATGGGTCGGAAAACTTATGAAAGTATTCCTAAACGCTTTCGCCCGTTGATTAACCGCAACAACCTGGTTATTAGCAAAACTTTGCCGCTAGAAACAGGAATAGATGTCTGTCCCTCTCTTGAAGAAGCCCTTGCTCTCGCTCAGAATTATAGTAAAGAAATTTTTATTGCTGGCGGGGCATCTATTTATCAGCAAGTTTTGCCCCTTACGGACAGAATGTATATCTCCCAAATAAAAAAGAATTATCTAGGAGATAGTTACTTTCCTGAATTTGATCAACAAAAGTGGAAAGTAACTGCGGAACAAGATTTTACCGAATTTAAATTGATTATTTATGAAAAGAAAGAATAAAAAATTATTTTTGATAAACTAATTCTACAATCACTTCACTATGTACCGTTTGCGGAAATAAATCAAATAAAGCTACGCTGTTAAGCTTATACTGCTTGAATTTAACCAAATCTTTAGCTAATTGAGTTGGATTACAAGAAACATAAATAATCACCTTAGGCTTCAACGTATTTAATTTTACAATGGTTTTTTGATCCATGCCTGTCCGAGGCGGATCAGCAACTACCACTAATTCTTTATCCTTAGCAAAATTAATCCGACTTAATTGATGAGCTTGCAGAGCATACGCAGAGGCATTGGTAATTTTATTTTCAGCTATATTCTGTTTAGCAAAAGTTATTGCTGCAGGTACATTTTCTACCAAAATTACTTTTTTAAATAAAGCAGAATTAGTTAATCCAAACGTTCCTACTCCCGAATATAAATCTAACAATTCTGTTTCTGTTGGGCTATGTTTCTTTAGTAAACCGCAGACGTACTCAAGCATTTTTTCTGCCATCGTTGAATTATTTTGAAAGAAACCTTGAATAGAATAACAAAACCGTTTTCCCAATAATTCTTCAGTAAGATAATCTTTTCCTTTAATAACTTGATAATTAGCCGAGTAAGCTTCATCTACCTCGGCCGGAACAAAAGTAATTAAAACATTATTAGCCGTAGTCTTGTCGGCAAAAGCTTTGATCTCCTCCTGTGCAGATTTAATTGCTTTTTCTGGTGCATCTTCATTTAATACAAAAGAAATGGAAGAATCTCCTGTGGTAGTCGCTCTGATTACGGCCTGTCGAAACAGCCCAGTTTTAGTTCTCAAATTAAAAGCATTAACGTTAGAAAACTCAGCTCTTAATTCTAAAAGCAATTCGTTGATTCTGGGCAGCACAATCGGACACTGCTGAACATCAATAATCTCTGCAGGATGATCTTTCTTCCGTAAGCCCATACCTTGAGAATGAAACCAGAATTCCAGGCGATTGCGGTAATAAAAAGGCTCGGCAGAGAATACTTGGATATTATTATTATTATTATTATTATTATTTAGGGTATCGTTTAGGTTACCCAATTTTAATAGCTTGGCAACGTTTTTCTTCTTGTTTTCCAGCTGCTGGGTATAATCAAGATGCTGCAAGCTGCATCCGGAACAGGAAGAGTAATACGGACAAACAGGAGTGACCATTTGGATTAAAAAATAGGTGTTATTTAAAAATTGAAGGTAACATTTCTTCTTTAGTATCGGCACAATTCGAAAAGTGAGTGATTTTGCTCGTTTTTGTAATTAGCTTTGGCGAGTAGTTAAGAAATATTCTTGTTTTAAGCTCCTCTCTACTGCATTTCTTGTAAGTCCAAAAATAGAACTAAGAAAAAAGTGAGTGATTTGAGAAATGTATCACTCATAAAACGGATAGTGCCTTAGTATCGGCACAATTCGAAAAGTGAGTGATATATAAATAAGTAGACAATCCTCTTAATGT
>JBBSWB010000001.1:18207-26910 GCA_038046465.1 Nanobdellota archaeon | reverse complement strand
TATTATTATTATTATTATTATTATTATTATTATTATTATTATTATTATTATTACTGTTATTTACTATTCTTTTTTCTTGAGCCGAGTCATGTAACCAGCAATAATATTTCTTAATTTTTTACTTTGAATTTCAGTATATTGGTTGGTTATTTTTTTATTCTGATCAAAGTCGGTAACAAATTTGTCGCCATGCATGTGCAACAGTTCTTTTGTCTTTCTCTTGATTAAAGCAGTCTTAATTCTTCCCATTTTAGCTGTTGTAAGCGCAACCATTTATAAATATTTTGGCTTAATATACATATTTAGTTAAGTGGGTGAGCAGCGCCAATGGGGGCGCACGGCATCCAAAAATTAAGTATAAACCTAGATGCCGTAATCGCGCCGTGCCCTGCTCACCAAGAACGCAACTAAATATATCCAGCTAAATTTATTCTTTTATCCTCCTTTTAATCGAGGAAAAAGGTACGCCAGTATACCTTTGCGTAATATTTATATATTAAACAATCTTTATCTAGCTAATGGTTATCCTCATAGACATGCAAAATCTTCCTGAAGATATTTATAAAATTATTTTTGCTACGGAACAACAGGAGATGGTTGCCAAGATGTTAGTTAATTATATGTGGGATAATGGCGGAGAATTAGGAAAAACCGAGATGGGTTTGTTTGCGAACAACCTACATGAAGGCAAGGCCATCGTCCAGGAAAAAGGAAAATCGCCGCTACAGAAAGAAACCCGGATGTCTTATAACAAAAGACAGTTTTATGATAGAATTTTAACGCCGATGCGGGGTATGGGTTTAATTGAGTATGATCTTTATAAAAAAACGTATAAGATTTCTGACAAATTTAACAAATTAATGATTCGTGTAGGTTTGATGTGGCTGCGAGAGATAGAACGAAATAAAGAAAAAAATAAAAAGATTAATCCTTGAAATTGATTAATGAACTAATTAAAATTTATTAATTAAATTAAGCCTAAAAAATAATCTTCGTTTATTCTTCAGTTGCTTGAAATGCAAGAATGTCTTCCGTGCTTAATTTTTGTCTTTTTCTAATTTTCTCAACCACTTCAGAAGTTTTTTCTCGGAGGATTTGTTTTCTGCTCTTCTGGTCTTCATTGGTAAATAATTTGCTCAGCTCATTTACTCTCTGAAAAGTTTCATCTAGCGACTTTTTTAATTGCTGACATTGCGCCTTTAGATCTAAATATTTTTCTGCTAAAGGGCGTTCATTTTTTCTCAGCTCTTTTAGTTCGCTGTATAATTTATTGATTTCGGTGTGCTTTTCCTGTGATTGTCCAGCTAATTCTTGGACTTTTCGATGGGATTGTTCTGCTTTTCTTCGGGCTTCAGCAAAATCAGCACCAGTGGTGTTAACTGCTTTCCAAACTTCATCCAATCCTTTAACTTGTGCATATTGTGCTTTTAACCCTTTGATAATTTTTCTAATTTTTTCTTCCTGAGAAAAAGGAATGATTTCTGTTTCTATTTTTTCTTCTAATTTATGAATTTCGGCTTTAATTCTCCCCGGATTAATTCCTGAATCTACTTTTTCCAGCATTTCTTTCTTTTTCTGATCAACTTCTTTTTTAGAAACAGATTTCTCTTTAACTGCCACATTCAATTGGTTTCTTTCTTCTTTAAGAGTTTTAACTTGCTGAGTAAAGTCATCACGTGAAGTTTTAAGCTGTTTAATCTGGTCCTGGAGAGGTTTAAATTTATTGCGTAAAGAACGTAATTCCTGATAAACTTGTTCTTTTTGAGAATTTAAAGAATTTAATTGAGCACGTAATTTAGACAACTCTTTTTTCTTTTCATCGAACTCTGTCCTTAACGCAGTTAAATCTCCCGATTCAGTTTCCATGCTTCTTCACTTGATTTATTAAACACAATTAAACCCGTCGGCGTTAATTGTTATCGATATTAATTTACTAGTATTAATAAATGTTTATTAAATAATATTGGTTATATTAATCATAAAGTGATCTGAAAATAAGAAAAAAAGAAAAAAAAGAAATCAGCCAAATAGAGCGCCAAGACCAGCAGCAGCAGATTCCTCAGCTTTCTTGCCATCCTCCTTCTTTTTCTCTTCTTTCTTCTCTTCTTTGGCAGAAGCTTCTTTACCAGCAACAGCAGCAACAGGTGCAGCCATAGCAGCTTTTTTGATAGCTTCTTCAATGTTGACTCCTTCAAGAGCAGCTACTAACGCTTTTACTCTTGCTTCATCAACAGCAACTCCTGCAGCAGTTAAAATAGCTTTAACAGCTTTCTCATCAATAGTTTTACCTGCTTTGTGAAGCAACATTGCGGCGTAAATGTATTCCATTTTCAAATTCCTCCATGAACATATTTTATTTTTAATTTTTTATTTTTTATTCTGTTTTTTAAATTTTATTTGTTTACTTTTTTTATTTTTTAAACTTAATTTTATCTTATTTTTTGTTTTTATTTAATTTTTATTTTTTACTTTTTTATCCTATTTTTACTTTTTTATTTTTTGAAAGTTATGTTTTAGTTTTAAGATTATTTTTACTTTTTACAAATTTGCTTCTTTCTTAACGGAAAGAGCTTCCCGTTCTGATTTAGCTAAAATTTCGTCTTTAGTTTCATCAGTCATGTAAGCACTTTCCACTCCCACTGCTTTTGCATTTCTAAATGCTTTTTGTAATAATATCTCGGTAGTTTCCGTAGTTAAGTAAGCAATCTCAACTGCAAGATTCAAAGCTGAACTTGCTGCTTTAGTGAAATTATCAGCATATTCTTTTTCATCAATGTGTAATTGTTTAGCATCAAAGATTAATCCATCTTCCCATACTGCAACCAGATTCAAACCAATTTCCATGGGCTTAATATCCAATCGTTTTAAGGTTTCAGCTAATTTAGGGGAAATGATATCTCCTTCTTTAGCAACGGTGGTGTCGGCAATGATGGCTAATTTTCCTGATTCCACTTTAGTTTTTATTCCAACTGCAGCTAACTCGGAAATGATTGGCCCAGGAGCAAAATTAGTTGCCCCGGCTTTTACAATAATATCTTTAGGTGCAACTTGCCCTGCTTTTGCGGGAGCTTCAGATTTATTCTTTTGAAGAATAGCACAAAGAGTAAAAGGGTTGTCTTCGCTGAAAAGTAAAGCGGGCATTCCTTTAACTTTTTCGCTTAATTTTCCAATATTATTTTTTTGTGATTCGGCAATTGCCCGTAATAATAATCTTTTTCTGGCCATGCTGATCTTAACTTTTTTACTTTTAAGCATAGCGCGCATAGTCTGCAGCTGTTGAGCAGGAAGACTTTGCATATTAACAACGCCCACAATAGGGTAATTCTTAATATCGCTTATCAGTTCCTGAACCAGTTTTTTCTTTTTGTCGCTGACCATTTTAGATTTTTACGGGTTTGCCCATCGTTAGTTTTAAAGTAACATTCTTGACGTTCTGCATTTCATTAGGCAGCTGTTTTAAAGTTGCCTGATAAACAGCTAAAATATTTTCAATGATTTGTTCTTCAGGTTGGCTTTCTTTTCCGACCATCAATTGTAAATTATTTCCTTTTTTTGCTGCTAAGCGCACGGTGGTGTTGAGCTTCTTAACCAACGGCTCTAAGTTAGCGTTAGGTGGAACAACACACCCTAATTTAGGGTTAGGCATTTTTCCTTTAGTTCCTAATACTCGGCCAAAAACAGCAGCTATCTTGGACATTAAATTGGATTGTGCAATAAAATAATCATATTCTTCGGCTAATTTTTTTAATTCCTTTTTTTGATCTTTATAATTTAAGAATTCAGTTTCTTTAATGGTCAAATCGCAGAATTTATTTGCCTGTTCAGCTAATTGCTGGTCTACAAAAGCAGCTACTTTAATTTTATCGCCTTTTGGATGGTGTAAAGTTACAAAGAAATCAAGCGCACCCTGGGCAGCGGTTACGTTCTTAAGATTAATAATTAAATCGTAAGATTGCGTAAAATTTCTTTTCGGCTGTTTTTTTATTTCTTCCAGAGCCTTTTGAACATCAGCTTTATCCATTAAATACCTCCTACAATAATGTAGTGTTTGCGGTTTTGTTCTAGGATAGGGGGTTATTTATAAAGATTACGGTTGTATTTACAACTAATCGCCCCGGCCTCTCAAAGCTATTACTTTCTCCCACTACCTTAATTTTAATTTTTCAATTCCGTACTTCTCAAATTCTTCTTCGATTGCTTTGGCAACCTGTTCTCCGGGATTTAATCGTTGATATGCTTCAGGCAGCAATTTAAGGGCATTACTTAAAGCAAAGTAAGGAATATTTTTTGATTCGATTGCTTTCTGAACACTTTGGCCGTCGTCTCTTAATTCCATCCGATCGGTAAGACAAATAGCAGCAATAATAGGCACTCTTGCTTCAGCCAAACTATCAATCGTGGCCAATAACGAACTGCCTGTCGCAGTTATGTCCTCAAGAAGGATAGTTTTTCCTCGTGGCTCTCCAACAAAATATTTTTCTTTTGATGCTTCATCTTCTTTTGGTTTTTCTCTTCTCATAGGCAAAATATGACTATAGGGAGCGTAGTTGGGCGAGAGTTTAGCCCAATTATATTGGGTAATCATTCCCAATTTAGTTGCTCCTTCGGGAACTCCGTAAAAACAATCCGGCTGTAATCCTAAATCGTGAGTTAAGGCAATAATATATTCAGTTAATTGTTCTAGCTGAAAAACATACCTAGTAACCTTTCTCCAATCTGCATACCAGTGTGAAGTTCTTCCAGATTTCAGTTTAATTGCCTGCTCAGAAAAACCGATTACGTTGTTGTATAAAACAAATTCGTTAAATGATTCTCGATTAAAAGCACCCATTTTTATTAATTATAGCTAGAACTTAATTTTTATAAACTTAATGATTCAACAACCCAGTACAAAACATCCTAATTAAGTAAACAAATAGAGAAAAAATACAACATAATAAGATTAAAAGTAAACAAATAGAGAAAAAGATAACTAAAACAAGAATAATTAGAAATTTCTAGGAAAAAATATAAACAAACAAAGGCCAAAAAGACAAAAGTTTATAAACTATTAGAGATTAATTCTCTCCGAATTTGCCTGAAAGTGAACTTAAAAAAGGGGGTCCAGAACTGTTAGATGTACTTTTAACTAATTTAGGCTCACAGCAGCTGCTTAAAACTGTTCTTAAAAAAATCCAACACGAGGGGAATTTAGAATTAAATCAGCTGGTAGAAATATTTCAGGAAGCTAAAAGCGAACTAACCCTCCCTCTTTCTATTTTTTCTTTACCATTACAGCCAGCAGAAGCGTTATGCAAATATCTCAAAGAGAATGAAAAATTATCCTATAAAGAGATTGGGTTATTGTTAAGCCGAAATGAAAAAAGTGTTTGGGCAACCTATCAGCGGGCAAAGAAGAATAAAAAACAGATGTTCCTTAAAACCAAGGAGAAATATAACCTGCCCATATCCATTTTTCATGACCGCTCTTACAGTGTATTAGAAAGTATCGTTTTCTTTTTGCATCAAATCCACCAGTTATCTAATCCCCAGATTGCTAGATTGCTTAAGAAAAGCCCCAATTCCGTCGCCGTACTAATGAAAAGAGCACGAGTAAAACATGAATTATAACTTTAAAACTCCGGAAGAACTGAACAAGATTAAAGCCGAAGTAGAAGGCCGCATCCGGAAAATAAAACTCATTCAAAATAGAACTAATCTTTTGCTAGAGGAGATCAAAACTAAAGAAAAACGAGAAATTAAAAATAATGAAGCCAAAGCAACTTTGAATAAAAGCAAAAAAGCAAAAAATACGCCTTATGTTAAAAATAATATTCCTCCCGGTTCTTCTAAACTTATCTCTCGGGATAAGCGACAGCTGGAAAAATTACAGCAGTATGAAAACGAAGAATTAGCTCGAGAACACAACGAATTACAACTTATTGATGCTCGGCTAAATAGTTTACAAACAGCACAACAGCAGCAAGGAGCTCAACGAATTAAGGTTACTATCGTCTTTTCGGTTTTGTTATTGATTATCCTTTCCCTGTTTGCAATAGTAAGTTTAAATCCTGACTTAAGCGCAATTTCTGGTGCATCTGCACATTCTAATTTAACCGAGATCGGTTCGCAGGACCTTCAGACTTTGCCCGAGGTTCAAACAGAAAATTCTGCTCAGCCAGAAAATTTAAATCAGCAAGAAGGCTCAGAGAAAGAACCAGATTCGATTTTAACTTCGCTCTCTGCCTTTTTACGTAGGTTTTTCTCGGGAAGCACTGGAACTAGTAGTTCTTTAACTGGTGCAGCTATAGGCACTTTGCCGATTGAAGAAACTGCTCTAGAAGAAAAAATTTGCACCCAAGTTACCGTTTGTAAAAATGAATCTATTGTTTCTTGTACTAATGTTTCAACTTCGCCGCAGACTCCACCTTCACCGCCATCTTTAACGCTTCCTTCACTACCCGAATGTATTCCAACTTGTATTAATGAAACTACCGAAACCTGTCAAGAAGAATGTTTACCGGTCTGCCAAGAAGAAAAGATTAATGGGGCGGTAAGGGAAGTTTGTATTAGCGAATGTTCAGTAATTTGTAAACCGGAAACTGTAGAAACCTGTTCAGAATCCTGTCTGCAAGTTTTGGATGAAGCAACTAACCAAAATGAAACTATTATCAATGATGAAACGATCAACAATAATGAAAGTAATGCAGAAAACGATGTTTGCACGACGGAAATAGTTGAGAACTGTAATACGGAAGAGATTTGCGAAACTACTCCAATTAAAGAACCAGCAATAATAAATGAAAGCAGTATAGTTAATGACGAAATTAATGCAGAAACACCAGTTATAATTCCGCCTGTCGAAGAAACACCAGAACAGATTATTGTTAATGAAACAGCCGAGATAAACCAATCTGAACCAGCAGCAGAAAAAATCTTGCCAGTAAATTTATCCGTAAGTTTGCCCTTAAATTTATCCATAAATAAAACCATTGTTACAGAAAATATTACCAAAGAAAAAAACGGATCGGTTAAGGATAAATCCAGAGATATGTTTATAGAAGGTTTCTTAGGAATCACGACAGTAACTTCAGCAGGAAATGCTTATTACAATGTAACTAACACTTCTGGTTCATACAACGTAGCTGGTACGACTACGAGTTGTAATACTGCTGCCGGAACCCTACTCAACGGCAATGGGGACGATGGAGTATATCAGGCAAGCCTTGGATTTGCCTTCCCTTACTTTAACCAAGTAAAATCGGCGACAAATTCTTCTGGTGATCCCATGCCTATTTACATGGATACTAATGGCAGGCTGAGCTGGAACGATCCTGCTTCTGATTTTAATCCTTCGGATACAGAGATGCAATCTGAACAGAACATTGCTGCTCTCTGGCAGGATTTGGGTGATGATGCTGCCAACAACGAATATATTTGCACTAATCAAGGAAGCGCACCAAATAGATATGCAGTCTTCCGTTGGGATAGTACCTATTATAATAATGATGGAAAAGTTCAAACAGAAGCGGTTTTGTTTGAAAATGGAACTATTTACCTCCAGCATGGAAAAGTGGCCAGCCATACTGATGCCGATCCAACTATTTGGAGCGGGATCAGCTTGGGAGATGATGCTAACTACAGATTTAACAGCAGTTTGACCATAAATGACACCGTGTTAGCTAATAATTCATTATACATCTTCGCTAGAAATAATCCCCCAACTCTTAATACGTTAACCTTAAATTCAACTAACCTGCTTAGAAATGATACCTTCAGAAATTTAACTGCTAACGCCAGCGTTAGTGATACCAATGGAGATAGTGTAAAAGTTATTTATAATTGGTTAAGAAATGGTACTTCCATTACTGTCTTAAATATGCCCTTTGAAGGAGTTAATAACACCGCCATAAATAACGCCTGGGATTATTCCGGATACAGTAATAATGGGTCTGAACAACGCGGCGCCTTTTGGAATTATACTGGTGGCTTTGACGGAAAAGGCGCATATGAATTCAACGGAACTACTTCGTATATCAACATAATTGATTCTAAACATCTTAATCTGTCGAAGGTGTTTACATTTGCAATGTGGATTAAACCTAAAGGCCCTTTAAAGACTTCACAATATGTCTGCGGAAAGGCTTATAACGGAGATGCATTTATTTTAACACCATCAATATATTTAAGTACTAATGATGTCTCGATCGGCTGGACCGGACATACTGGAGACGGAAGTGGCGGAACAACTGGAGCAAGAGCCACTGCTTCTTCAGCAATAACTGCTGATGTTTGGTCCCACGTTGCGGCCACTTATGACGGAGCAACAGTAAACCTTTATGTTAACGGTAAACTAAAAGCTAGTAATGCTGAAACCAGTATACCTAATTTAACCTCCCAAGATTTTGTTATTGGTCGAAGAGGAGATATTGCTGACGATGCTGCCCAAGTTTTTAATGGAACTATTGACGAATTTTTTATCTTTAACCGCTCTTTATCTGCTGATCAAATTTGGAACTTATACCAAAACCAAACTTACAAATTAGACGATAATGAAACCATCAGAAGCGATATCTGGTCGGTACAGGGAACTCCTAACGATGGTTGGTATGATGGAGCAATGCTTACTTCCAATTCCTTGACAATTCTAAACGCTGTGCCTACCCAGGGCACACCGATCTTAAACACAACTAATTTAGCGACTAATGATACTGATGTAAACTT
>JBBSWB010000001.1:14765-18107 GCA_038046465.1 Nanobdellota archaeon | reverse complement strand
GAATACTGGAATGTTTCCATCACTCCCAATGACGGATTAGAAGATGGAATTGGTGCTTACTCAAATACTGTTCAAATCATAAACCAGTTACCGCCCGCTCCGGTTTTAACTTACCCCCCAAATAATACCATAACCACTAACCGGACTCTGGCTTTTATCTGGAATACTTCAATTGATCCTAATGGCGATGCGATAAGTTATAATTTAGAAATCGATGACAATATGGCTTTCAACAATTTAGAAGTGAATGAAACTAGTATTGTTGCAGTCAACCAAGGGAATGTAACTTTCCCTATCCCGACCGAATTAGCTGTAGACACATTATATTATTGGCGGGTAAAAGCTAATGACAGCAGCGGATACGGAGATTATTCAGCAGTCAACAACTTTACCGTGCAGTCCTATCTTTCCTTTACCCTGCCTACCAGCATCGTGGCCTTTGGTTCGCTCTTGCCCGGAGCAAAAGAAAACACCACCGATAACACCCCTCCGCCATTCTGGGGAGAAAACGCAGGAAATATTTTTATGAACATCAGCATTAATGGAACCGAGTATTTTAGTTCCGCCAGTATTAATGCTTCCAACTACATGTATAAAATCCGGGCAAATGAAACGGGGTCATTTAACACAACAATATCGACAATGAATTATGTTAATATGAGCAGTATCAACGTTTCGGTCAATGTTGCCGATTTAAATTGGCGCGATATTCACGATGACTTCCTAATGGATTTAAATTTGACCGTTCCCACCGACGAACCGCCGGGATTAAAAACATCAACGATTACCTTTACAATCTGGGGATAAAAAGTAGATTAAGATAGATTAATATTAAAAAGATAAATAAACCAAACAAGATAAACTAAATCAAGAAATATCATAAAAATGTTGCGACATTTTTGTGCATAAAAAAAGAATAAGGCTAATAGAATATTAAAAAAGATGAATCAAAAAATAATCGCCTGGGCAGTTGTACTTTTGCTGGCCGTTCAATTAGTGATGGCTATCGGCATCCGGCCGGCCAAGACCACTTTAATTTCTGAAAATGGCCACGATTACTCCGAAACCTTTTGGATTGTTAACAATGAAGGCAGGGAATTTGCCGTCGATATTTATGTAGACGGAGAAATGAGCGAATATGTAACTTTAACTGAAAAAACGCTTTCTTTCCGTAGCGATGATGAAGCTAAAGTTGTTGAATTTGAAGTGCATCTTCCAGAGAATATCCCCCCAGGAATCTCTACTGCGAATATTGTCGTTGAAGAAAAATTAACTGGTGCAGGTTCAAATGTGATCTCTTCCAAAATCGTGCTCAAGCATAAAATAATTGTAGAAGGCCCTTATCCAGACAAATACATTAAAGCCAAACTTAATTTCCATGAGCAAAGCAATACTATTAAATTTGTTTCCGAAGTAGAGAATTTAGGTAAATTAGATATCAACCAAATCAAAACTACTTTTTATGTCAATGATAAAGAGCAGAAACAACAGATATTAGAAACTGAAACCACCACCTTGCAAAAAAAAGAAAACAAACTATTGTCGGCAGAGGTTTCTCGAGACGTCTTTGAATTGGGGGAATTTGAAGTTTCTGCCGTGACTAAGTATGACGATCAGCAGGTAGAAGTGATCCAAAAACTATTGGTGGGCAGACCGGAAGTGGACATAACTTATTTCGACAAATATTTTATTGCTGATAAAATTAACCAGTATGCAATGGAACTGCTCAATAAATGGAATCAAAAAGTAGAAAACGTTTATGTTGATGTAGAAATCAAAAAAGATGACCAAAAGGTTGACCAATTTAGGACTAAATCGGTTGATATTGAAGGAGAAATGGTTAAACGCATCAATGATTATTTTGATGCCAGGGGAAAAGAAGAAGGAAAATATGTCTTTGAAATGGTGGTAAACTTCTGGAACAGTTACCGTATGGAACAAAAAACCTTTGAAGTTGAATTGCTTACCGACGAAGAATTTAAAGATGTCAGCAGCGGAAATATGAATGCTGCTTTAGTTGGAAATGCTGCCGGTTCTGGTGGAAATGGAACTTTATGGGTAATTATAGGGGCCTTACTGGGAATTCTGGCACTGGCCGGAATTTATATTGGCTACCGATATACACATAAGAAAGAATTTGAATAAAGATAGAATTAAAAAATTAAACTAGCCCAAAAATTAAACTTATTCAAAAATATTTTACCCAAAAATCTTTTTTAAGAAATTTTTCTGTGGCTTTTCTTCATTCAGCTGGTTTATCAGTTCGATTTGTTTCTTAGTTAATTTCTCAGGTATTTCTACATGCACTTTTACCATTTGGTCGCCGTAACTGGAATTATGAACGGTGGGCATTCCTTTATCGCGCATTCTAAAAATAGTTTCAGTTTGCGTTCCAGAAGGAATTTTTAATTTTGCTGTTCCATTTAAAGTAGGAACTTCTACCTCATCGCCTAAAGCTGCTTGCGAAAAAGAGATGGGTAAAGTTAAATGTAAATCAGCTCCTTTTCGCTCAAATACTTTATGTGGCTTAATACGAATTTGGACGTAAAGATCACCGCCCGGACCATTATTTTCTCCAACTTCTCCTTCCCCTTTTAAACGTAGGCGCATTCCTTCTTCTACGCCTGCAGGAATGGACACTTCAATTTTTTTTCTTTTTCTGGCTAAGCCTTCTCCAGCACATTCTGAGCAGGAATCCTGTGGCAATTCTCCTTTAACATGGCAATACGGACAGGGCCCAGTTTGTTGGAATAACCCAAACGGAGTTCGTTGGGTTTTTTTAATGTAACCAGAACCGCGGCAATGATGACACTGCTCAAATTTATGGGCACCTTTTCCGCCACAAGATTCACAGCGTTCTAGTTTGTTTAGTTGAATCGTTTGATCTAATCCAGAATGGGCTTCTTCCAAAGTAATTTCGGTTTCGTATAATAAATCGTCGCCCCGTCTAGCTCTTGAACCCCTTCTAGAACTCCCTCCAAATAAGTGGTCAAAAATATCATCAAATTCTCCAAATGAACCCGATCTAAATTGAGACATAATATCTGAAAAGTCAAAACCTTGCTGATAACCTGCTCCTCCGCCAGAGAAAGCTGCATTACCAAATTGGTCATACTGCTGCCTTTTCTTATCATCACCTAAAACTGAAACCGCTTCATTAATTTCTTTAAATTTCTCTTCGTATTCCTTTTTTTTATCTTCGGCAGCACGGTCGGGGTGGTATTTTAAAGCTAATTTCTTAAAAGCTTTCTTGATCTCTTCTTTGGTTGCGCTTTTAGCAACACCCAGAGTTTCATAATAATCTTTATTGGACATTTTTATCAGTTAATTATTTTAATTATT
>JBBSWB010000001.1:0-14665 GCA_038046465.1 Nanobdellota archaeon | reverse complement strand
GAGTTTCATAATAATCTTTATTGGACATTTTTATCAGTTAATTATTTTAATTATTCTTAACCATCTCCTCAGCAAGATTTTCTGGAAAGATGTTCACCACTTGCATAATCTTATCTTCAATTTCAAACATTTCTTTTTTCTTCTGTTCAAGATAATTTAAATCAAGATTATACCTTTTTTGTAAATAATTGATTCGTTTATTTAAAGTGACTACTTCGTTTTGAAGAACTCTGCCGTCAGCATAATGAACCAGCGTCTCTTCCCAAGATTTATCTTCCGTTTGATTGCTTAAATCTCTTAATGCAACAGCCAATTCGGGAAATTCTTCTTTGAAAATAAGATAAAAAATTTCTCCCTCATACAGGTTTGGAAATTTGTCTTTTAATTGTTTCCACATCTTAATTTCTTCTTCAGAATAATTATAATTATAAAAAGCATTTGGTTTTAGTTCAGATAAGGTTACGGTTTTAAATAAATCGTGTAATAACGCCATACGGTTTACAAATTCAATATCCACTTCTATTCCGCTAAGCTGAATCTTTTTAGCTAAAAAAACGGCCACCTTCCTTACATTCAAACAATGTTCAACAATATTTTTAGGAACACAATACTGTCTAAAATAATCCATACATTGTTGTTCAGTAGGTAATTTCATGATTATAGTACCTTGGAAATAAAGAAATAAAAAGATAAAAATAAAATAAATTCCGTTTAAAAAACGGTTATTTATTCTTTAGTTTTTCCTAATTTTTTTATTTCTTTTCTTTCTTCTCTTTAAATTCGGCGTCAACGATATTGTCGTCTTCTGAATTGTTCATTTCATCCTGATCAGCATTGCTGTTGCTTTTTCCATGACCAGAGGTATGGCCGGACGCATTAGGGCCAGCAGCACCTTGACCAGATGCATTTTGTTGCTGAGCCTGGGCAGCCGCGTCTTGATAAATCTTTGCACCGATTTCTTGAACTTTTTTATTTAGTTCTTCAATCTTTTTATTGATTTCTGCGGGTTCGCCAGTCTTCTTAACTTCTTCAAGTTCTTTCAGCTTCTGTTCAATTTCTTTTTTGGTTTTGTCTTCGATTTTACTTCCAAATTCTTCCATCACTTTCTTGGTTTGGAAAATAACCGCCTCAGCATTGTTCTCTGCTTCGATTTGTTCTTTTTTCTTAGCGTCGTCAGCTTCATGCTGTTTAGCTTCTTCTTTCATTCGTTCGATTTCATCTTTGCTTAAAGTGGTTGAACCGGTAATCTGGATTTTGTGTTCTTTTCCAGTTCCTTTGTCTTTAGCACTAACATTAACAATCCCGTTAGCGTCGATATCGAAAGTAACTTCTATTTGAGGAATGCCCCGAGGAGCAGGAGGAATTCCTACCAAATCAAACTGCCCTAGCAATTTGTTGTTGTTGAACATAGGTCTTTCTCCTTGCCCTACTCGAATCGTTACTGCCGTTTGATTGTCTGCAGCAGTAGAGAAGATTTGCGATTTTCTGGTCGGAATAGTGGTATTACGTTCGATCAGTTGCGTAAATACTCCCCCCAAAGTTTCAATTCCTAAACTTAAAGGGGTTACATCCAACAACAGCACGTCCTTAACTTCCCCGGCAAGAACTCCAGCTTGGATTGCTGCTCCGACTGCAACTGCTTCATCAGGGTTAACTGATTTATCGCCTTCTTTGCCGACAATTTTTTTGACTAAATGTTGAACTGCGGGAATTCTGGTTGAGCCGCCAACTAAAATAACTTTATGAATTTTCTCGACGTTTAAATCAGCATCCTTTAAAGCGTTTTTCATTGGAATCTCTAACCGCCTAATGATGTCTGCAATTAATTCTTCAAATTTGGCCCGAGTTAATTCTTCTTGAATATGTTTTGGTCCGTTCTGGTCAGCAGTAATAAATGGAATACTTATTTCCACTTTGGTCTTGCTGGAAAGCTCAATCTTGGCTTTCTCAGCAGCTTCTTTTAATCGCTGCACGGCGGTCGGATCATTGTTTAGATTTATTCCCGTTGATTTCTTAAACTTATCAACCAAGTAGTTCATGATCAGTTCGTCAATGTCGTCTCCACCTAGCATATTATCTCCGTTAGTAGATTTAACTTCAAATACCCCGTCGCCCAATTCTAAGACGGATACGTCAAAAGTACCTCCCCCAAAGTCAAATACTAAAATAGTTTGGTCTTTTCCTTGTTTATCTAATCCGTAAGCTAAAGAAGCGGCCGTAGGTTCGTTAATAATTCTCAACACTTTTAATCCAGCAATTTCCCCGGCATTTTTAGTCGCCTGTCTTTGTGCGTCATTAAAATAAGCTGGAACGGTAATTACAGCATTCTTTACGGGCTGCCCTAGATAAGCTTCAGCATCTTTTTTTAGTTTCTGTAAAATCATGGCAGAAATTTGTTCAGGAGTGTATTCCTTGCCATCAATTTCAATTTTTTCATTAGTGCCCATTTTTCTTTTGATGGACCTAATGGTATGGGAAGGATCAACTACAGCCTGATTCCTAGCTACTTGACCAACGATAACTTCTTCGTCTTTAATATGCACTACGCTAGGCGTAGTTCTAGTTCCTTCTGCATTAGAAATAATTGTTGATTTACCTCCTTCTAACACGGCCATTGCCGAAAAGGTGGTTCCTAAATCTATTCCGATAGTTGCACCGGTTACTTTTTGTTTATTTGTTTTTGCGTCTGCCATTTTATTTTCCTCCGTCTTAATAAATTTTATATTTTTAGTTTTTTATTTTTAGTTTTTTATTTTTTATCTTTTGGTTTAATTTTTTTGTTTTTTTTAGTTTTATTTTTTTGAGTATTTATTTTTAGGTTTGGTTATTTGTTTTATTTTATTTTGGTTTGTTTTATTTTGTTTTATTAGTTTTCAAACCCGAACTTACTTTTACTTTAGCGTGCCGGATTACTTTTCCATGCAAAGTAAATCCTTTTTGAAATTCCTCCAAGATTATTCCGGCGGGAAAATCTGATTCAACTTTTATTAACGCTTCATGGTAATAAGGATCAAATTGTTCTCCTACTGCTTTGATTTGTTCTAGATGATTATTGGCTAACAATTCTTTCAGCTGGGAATGGATTAATTCTATTCCCCGAATAAATTCAGTATAATTAGTGGAATTACTATCATTAGTAGACTTAATATCTGCGCCAGTATCACAACTACTCTCACAATTACAACTGACGTCACAATCACAGTTATGACCGCAATCATTTTCAGTATCGCAACCACCATTATAACTAGAAGTGCAATCAGAATTGCAATTAAATTTAGGATTTACATTTTTTAAGGCAAGCTCTAAATGGTCTAATAAAGGTAAAACCTGTATCAAAACATCTTGTGCGGCCATGGTTTTAATTTCAGTCATTCTTTTTTCGGTCTGCTTGCGATAATTCTCAAAATTAGCTTGAGTTATTTGCAACAGCTTAGTAATTTCCGATAAAGATTCTTTTTTTTCTTCAGTACCTGCATTATCGATGGTTTTCTGATCTTTATCTTGTTTTTTAGAGTCTTCTAAACCTTTTATTTCTTTTTGTTTTTCTTTTTTGTCGGTCATTTTATCTTTGCTCCAAGTTTAAGCCGAATAAGGTTTCGTTGAGTTTAAGTCAACCTAAACAAGGTTAAACCAACTAATATATAAATATTTCGGGAAAAATTTAAAAAACCCAGAAAGATTATAGAAAACATGGCCCTAAAGAGAGTAACTATTATCAAAGTAAGAAGAACTGATGAAGGCAACGTCAATAAAGACCTGCAATGGTTAGGTAACTCCTTAGGCTTATTTAATTTACGAGACAAAGACAGCAGCTGTTTTAGAATATTTATTACTTTAGTTCGAAAATCTAGGGGCGATGAAGCTTTATCTTCCGATGAAATTGCTGAAAAGCTTAATTTAACTCGCGGAACTGTCGTCCATCATTTAAATCGCTTGATGGATTCAGATATTGTTATCAAAGAAAAAGAAGGTTATTTGTTAAAAGAGAGTAATTTACAACGATTAGTTAAAAATATCGAGCTAGATATGGAATCAATGTTTTCTGAATTAGAAGAAGTAGCCAAAGAAATCGACGAGAAACTGGGCTGAAAGGAAAAAATAATTAGGTATTAATTAGATATTAATCTTGGGACGATCCTCTTTTTTAGCATGACTTGGTATTACTGCCCCTCTTTTATTAACCAACTAGATGTAACAAAAGTATAAATACTTTCTTTTCCTACCTTAAGCTAAATGGGAGATAGATTTACTAAATTTAAGTATACTAAAAGACATACTAAATTTTAACAATTTTATTTTTCTGCCCAGACAATTGAATAGAATCAAAAGAATATAATCAAAAAAGGAGGAAAGAACCATGGATAAGCTTGCCAATACATTAATACATCATTTATCAGAAGTCAGAGAAGGAAAAAGAGTTTTTGAAAATGCTTTTCAAGCTTTTACAAGGATGGTTTTAGATGGAGAAAATAGAATAGAAACCGTAACCGTTGCCGGAAAACCTGCTTTGGATTACAAGATATTTAGAGAAGGTAAAAAACCTTTAGTGGGAATGCATGATGAACTTAACAGCTTGGTTACTTTTGTGCATGAAGCCGCTCAGGGCGGTTCAGCTAAAGAAATGGCTATTGTGTTTGTGGGAGAACCAGGAAACGGAAAAACTTATTTAGCCGAGACTTGCTGCCAACTATTCCGAGATTTCCACCGCCAAGAAAAAAACCGGAAATATACTTTTTGTTTCAAGAATCTTGGAGCTTTAGAAACTTATGGAAAGATTCGGGAAATAGAGTCACAAACTTTTGAAGATCCTATGATTTTGACCATGAATTTATTTGAGTCCAAAGAAGAAAATATCCAATTTTTATTGCGTCAAGGATTTAATGAAGAACAGATTGAAAAAATGTATAACAATTACCGCCCCTTGGGAGCATGCAGCGATTATATTTTTAGAGAAATTAAAGAAAAAATGGGAGGAAACGGCTCTGCCGATCTTGAGCAGATATTAAACGACTTCATCAAAATAAAACCCGTAGTCATTAGTGATACTCAAGGAACGTTAACGGGAAAATATCCTGCTAAAGACAAAATCACCTCTTCCTCGGTTGACTTGTTGGGGGCCAGAGACATTACTGTAGCATTTCAATTAGATGATCGGAATAATCCTTATAGGTATGACGTTAGAGCCGGCGCTTTAGGAAGATCTGCCGGAGGAGGAATCCATTTTAGTGATGAACTATTCAAAAATAAAATTGATTTAATCCAAATTTACCTGCAAGTGATTCAAAATCGAACTATTGACCATAATGGATGCATTTGGCCGATGGATACGCTGATTATTGCGACTAGTAACAATGAGGAATTTAACCGATTTAAAAACCAAGAAGGACAAAAACCCAGTACGGACCGCTGCAGCATTGTTTATATGTCCCATAATACTAACTACAAACTGCAAGAATCTTTAACTAAATACGCCGTCGGTAGCCAAGAAAAAAGCACCATGTTTGGAGATAAATTACATTACGACCCTAATTTTAATTATGCTTCTTCAGTAGCAGCCGTCATGACCCGCTTGCCTCTTTCAGAAAAATTAGAGCGAATTGAAACGCTTAAATTGGCTGCTGGAGAACGAGCTAGCGATAAAAGCCTAAAAACGTTAGCAGAAGTAGTGGAAACTTTAAGTCAAAATCCAGACATTACCCACCGCTTTGGACAGCGGGGATTGGGCCAGCGAGACCTGAACAGGAGCGTGTTAATCCAGACGGAATCGGTAGAAACCCAACAAAATAAATGTATGTTTGCTGGTGATGTTTTCAAAGCTTACGAAAGAGTAGTTTTAGACTGTGTCACCGATGACAATGATCGAAAAAAATATTTAGATGATCTTAAAGCTGCTCGAGAGTTCTATAAGCAGAAGGTAAAAGAAGATATTTTCAATGCTTATCGAGGCAACTCCGAAGCGGTCAAAGAAGACGTATTAACTTATGTTTATATGGTTGTTGGATTTGATGATAAGAAAAACGATAATAGCCTATGGACTTACACAGAACCAGTCACAGGAAACCTTCGTACTATAAAGATTGACCAAAAATACATGGATAAGGTTGAAGAAAGGATGGGCCTAAAGAATGAAGAAGCTAAAAAGTCTTATCGTGCCCAAATCAGTAAAGTATTTGCCCAAAAAGGAGCTATAGGACAGCCCTATGATTTTATGGATGATGAAAGATTAAAATCAGCAGTAACTGATGTGCGGATAAACAGCGACATTCATGGAGAAGGCAGCTTAATGGGCGCTTTAATGAACCGAACTAAAAAAGAAAATCAAGAAATTTATGATCGGATGATTAAAATAATGCGGGGCAGTAACTTCTGCGAATCCTGTGCTTGCAGAACCATAGAGTTGTATTGTTCAAAAGATTAATTGCCTAACACAGAACAATGTTTTAATTTCACTTAAGCGGGCATCAAACCTCGATTAAAAATAATAAAAATGCGTGAAACCGCCTCGTCCTAAAAGATAGGGTTTGAAAAAGGGGCGGTTTCTAAACCACGCATTTTTAGTATGCAAGAAAGCAATGCTTTCTGCACAGAAAACCAACGGTTTTCTTGTGCCAAAAACGAAGCGTTTTTGTGCATAATTAAAGACCACTAGGATGTTAAACGAAAAAGAGTTACAATCATTACTTGAAGAGATTAAGGCAAGGGGCTTATCTCCGGAACGCGAAAAAATAATTTTAAAAGAGATGGGTGTTCCGGAAGTGCACGAAGTTAGAGATGGTTATGCTCCGAGAATAGAAAACGACGTTCGGCAAGATTACAGCGCTAATGATTTTAAAACCCTCCAGAACTTTAAACCCTCTTCTTCGCCAAGTTTAAATTTATATTCTTTAGAAGACCTTATTAAAAGAGATGAGCAAAGAGAAAAAGACGGATTTCCTAAGAAAATAAGGTGGGGGGAATTTGTAAAGCCTGTAAAAGGCGGACAGCCAAAAGTTATTGTTGTTCCGGTTACCGAAGAAGAAAAGTTTTACCATGACCCCAGTGATGAACCAGAAGAGGTTGGCGGATCTGGAGAAGGCGAAGAAGGCGACGTTGTCGGTGAAAAACAAGTTCGCGAAGAACAGGGCAGCGGCAGTAAACCGGGCGGAGACGGATCGGGAGAACACGATATTGAATCTAGGGCGTATGAAGTTGGAAAATATCTTACCCAGCAATGGAAACTGCCTAATATCCAGGATAAAAAAAAGAAAAAGTCCGTTCCCAAAGACACTTATGATCTTACCGATAAAAACCGCAGATCGGGACAATTTCTAGACGAAAATGCTACTTTAGAAGAAATTATTAAAACTAATGTTGCTTTGGGCATAATAGACCCCAAACAACCCATTGATCCAAAAAAATTAATTATTGACCCTAATGATATTATCTATAAAGTTTTCTCGCGCGAACGGCACTTTGAATCACAGGCACTAGTATTTTTTGTAAGAGATTATTCTGGTTCTATGGGCGGACGGCCCGAAGAGGTAGTTGTACGCAGCCATCTGTTAATTTACAGTTGGTTGATGTACCAATACCAAGAACAAGTAAAGAACCGCTTCGTCCTGCATAGCACTGAAGCAAAAGAAGTAGATGATTTTTATTCCTATTACCATTTATCGGCGAGCGGAGGAACCCAGATCATTTCTGGATTTAAATTAGTAAATGAAATTATTAAAAAAGAAAATTTAGCGCGAGATTATAATGTCTACGTATTTTATGGCAGCGATGGAGACGACTGGGGAGGAGAACAAAAAGAAACGATTGATGAGATAAACCAATTACTTACTTATGTTTCTCGTCTAGGCATTTTAATTGTTAACAACCAGTATGGCGAATCATCAGAAACAACTTTTGAAAAATATGTTAAAGAATCAAATGTACTAAAAGAAAAACCTGCTTTAATCCGATTAGACACTATTCGGCCGGACGAAGACCCCAATACTAAGATGATGGACTGTATTAAACATTTAATCTCAGACTGATTAACTTGATAATCCCAATAATAAACTTACAAAAATAAAATCACCAAGGACTAAAACAAGCATAATAAAAGAGCATAAAGGAGTATAATGGAACCGATTAACCAAGAAACAAAAAAAATCATGGAAGGGTGTAAGGATCGAGCCAGAGAAGTTGGCTTGGTAGTGCCTGATGATACTCTTGAATTTATTGTTACAAATAGGGACCTAATTAATCTTATGCCAAAAATAATGATTCCCACCTTGTATGATTATTGGGTACAAGATATAAAAGTTATAAGGGATGCAGAAAAATACAAGCATTTTCCAGAGAATCCCTATGAAGCGGTTATCAATTCCCGGCCGGCAATCTCGTTTTATAATGACAATAATCCTGATTGGCTTAATATCATGATTTTTTACCATGTACTGGGGCATATTGATTTTTTCCGTAATAATATCTTCTTTAAGCAAACTGAACACGATGATTTTGTAGGAAAAGCCCTTACCGATAAACAGCTTATTGAACAGCTTCGCTCAGAAAAAGGCCGCTGGGTAGATTATGTTATTGAGTTCAGTAGAGGAATCGATAACATTGTTGGATTTTATGATACCCTTTCAGAAGAATTCACTTGTAGTAACATCAAAGCACCAGAAAAGGTTAGATTTTATTTTGATGTATTTCTGCAGAAACTAAAAAAAACATCTTACGATGAATATTTAAGAGAGCTGGGACGGTATAACTCTATTATCAAAGATACACCTACGATTATTGGAAATCGTGCTGAAGACATTTTTTTTACGGACGTTGATAGTAAATACCCTGAATTTCAAACTTTGTTTAAAAAACATAAAGAAGAAAAAAGAAAACCGCAGGATCTATTGGATTATCTTCTGCAAAAATCTCCTTTCCTCAATCGGGAAGAAAATTTATGGATGAAATCTGTAGTCAGGATTGTTAGAGATACCTCATTATATTTCCAGCCTCAGTCTAGGACTAAAATAATGAATGAGGGGTGGGCTAGTTATTGGCATGAGAAACTATTTATCAGCGATGAAAGAATCAAAGGGCATTTAATTGATTTTTCAATCATAAATGCTTATGTGACTTCCCCAGGTAGATTAGGCCTGAACCCCTATGCCTTGGGGCTGAGGTTATTTAAGCATATCCAAGAAATGGGCGACAAAGGAAAAGATAGCTATGAATTCCAGTTATTAAATGACATCAACAAAAGAAATAATTTTGATAATAAAGCTGGTAAAGGAAACGAGTTAATATTTAAGGTAAGGGAAAACTATTCCGACCAAACTTTTATTGCCCATTATGTAGATCAGGATTTTATGGACCGGTACCAATTATTTGTTGCTCAAGAAAATGAGTTTGACCCGGACCGCGGGACCATTCCCTACACCTTAAAAAACCGAAAGGCGGAAGATTTTAAGCAAATGCTGTTTAGTAAACTGCCCGATTCACCCATCATCAACGTTAGTGAAGATAAGACTGATAAAACCTTGTACTTGGTTCATGATTTTAAAGGAAAAAAATTACTCAAAAGACATGTTCCCCATGTTATGCGGGGAATTGAGTTTTTATGGGGTGCACCCGTCAAATTAGAAACTGTCGAAGTACATAAAGACGATTCCGGCACAGTTAAATATCAAAAAGTCCTGTATACTATGGAAAACAAAGAATTTACAAAAGAAAAATTAGAATAAAAGAGGTCATTAAAAATAGACAAAAACAAAATGAATAACCTAAGTTAAGACTAAATAAACTAATTAAATAAAAAGTTAAGATTATTAAAAATGGCTGATGCAAAAGAGGCTTTTAAAAAAATAACTGGAAAAATCCAAGCTAGTAAACGAGAGATTAAACCTTTTGCTAATTTTTTAACTGATGATTTAACAGCAAACCCCGAAATTGTATTGCGTAATATTTTTCAATTATTTAGCGGGATGATGCAATTTTATGCAGAAATTAAACCTGCAAATAAAGAAAAAGATACGACCACTTACGACCTTACTCCTTTATTTGTTAAAGATTTTGCTGAGCCTTTTTTTGCAGATAGCAATTTGGGCAGCAAATTGATGGGTCTTTCTATGTCGATTAAACAAGGAGCACAACAAAATAAAATTTATGTATTGGAAGGTCCGCCGGGCAGCGGGAAAAGTATTATGTTAAACAATCTTCTATCTAGATTAGAAGCATACAATAGATTAGATGCAGGCCAGGCTTATGAAACGGTTTGGATGCTAGATATAAACAAGATTGGTAAAGAAAATAATCCTGCCCGTCAAAAAGAATTGATTAAAAAGGTTGGTGAAGTTTTTGCCGTCCCTTGTCCTTATCATGACCACCCCATCCTGCAAATACCTAAAGCCCATCGTCAAGAATTGCTTGAGGAAATAATCGTTCATGAAGAATTTAAGAAAAAATTGTTTACTGAAAAAGAATACGAATGGATTTTAACTAAAGATCCTTGCACTATTTGTACTTCGTTATATACTGCTTTGGCAGAGAGATTAAATTCAGCCGAAGATGCTTTCAATATGCTTTCAGTCAGGAGATACTTCTTTAACAAAAGATTGGGCGCAGGTATATCTGTATTAAATGCTGGCGACATGCTGCCTAAGAATTTTTCAATAGTCAATGAGAAATTACAGGAAGGCCTGAATGCAATCTTTAATAATAGCGCAGAAGTGCATTATACTCATTCGATCTATGCACCAACCAACAACGGCATTTATGCCTTGATGGATGTTAAAGATTATAACATCGACCGGTTTAGATGGCTGCATGGAATAGTCAGCGACGGAGTGCATAAAATCGGCGTTATTGAAGAAAAAATTAGTTCTTTGTTTATTGTTACTGCTAATCCGGAAGATCTAAAAGAGATTAAAAATGAAGATTCTTTTACAGACCGCATTGTTGAAGTTTACGTCCCCTATGTACGAGATTATACGGTAGAAATGGAACTGTATAAAAATAAATTTGGACAGGATATAGAAAAATGTTTTCTCCCCAGAGTATTGGAAAATTTTACCAAACTAGTTGTTTCTTCGAGATTAAATGAAGAATCTCCCGCAATTAGAAAATGGATTGAAAAACCAAAAAAATATGAAAAATATTGTGATAAAAATTTACTGCTGTTAAAAATGGAACTATACGCTGGAAAAATGCCCCAGTGGATTTCTGAGGAAGACCAAAAAAGTTTTACTGAAGAAATAACTAAAAATATGTTGACTGAAGAAAAAATAAAAGATGGCGTTTCAGGAAGACAGTCTGTAGACATATTTAATCTCCTTTATAATCAGTATAAAGACGCAGGTAAACTAGTTACTATGAAAATGCTGGAAGAGTTTTTTGATGATAATGATATATTTCTTCCTTCTGACGAGTTTATGCAGTCATTAAATGGCCTGTATAATTATTATACTTTAGAAGAAATAAAAGAAAGCATTTTTGATTACAACGAAGAAAGAATCTCTAAAGACGTACTAAATTATATGTATGCGCTTAATTGTGATTTTGACACCACCCATATTTGCCCTTATACTGACGAAAAAATAACTGTTTCAGATGCGTTTCTTAAAAGTGCTGAGTGTTTTATTTATACTTATGCGCTCACTAATGAAAGCCTCTTGAACCATTTAAGAAAAGAACAGCAACAGACTTTTGCCAAGAAAACTTTAGTTAAAGAAATTGGTTTAGAAAAGAAAACTATTAAAGAAACATCCCAATATAAATCTATGTACTCCAGTTATATACAAAATGTTAAGAAAAATGTACTTGCTCCTTTCTCAACGAACGATAATTTTAAATTTGCTATTGCTGAATTTGGAACAGATCACTTTGAAGCTCATGAGGCCCGAATTAAGCAAGAGGTAACCCGCCTGATAAACAATTTGCAGAAGAAATTCAAATACACTGAAGAAGGGGCTAAGCAAGTCTGCTTATATGTAATAGAAAACGATATTGTTAAGGGTTCTTGAAGAACATGCTAACAGCCTTCATTTCAATTTTTGGGGCAAAGAAACGGTAAGGGCAAGAACAAATTTTATATACTTCCTTTTTAATTATTAACCTATGGCAAGAATACTTAATATTATAAGTCAAATAATTCATCTTTCAAAAAAAGCGAAGAAACAAGTTGAGAAAGGAAAATATTCTTCTGCGAAACGTATTTTCAAGATAATTCTAAATATTGAAGAAAAAGAATTAATATTTATTAAAGAAGAGTCGGGCTCTGAAGATTTCTATAAAGAGTGTTTATCAATAGTCCAAAGTACAAAGGAAGCGTTTCAAGATTTATCTAAATTCCAGGTTCGGGAAACGGTTAGGTTACTTGATAAAATAATCGCTTTGGAAAACTATGAACTCAAGAATATTATTAAAGCCAAAAAAGGACTGGAAGAGGATATTTTAAATACTGTTGACCCGTATATTCAAGAATTAGTTAATGAAATAAATAAATTAAGTTTTGTTAAAACCACCCATTTCTCTTGCTCTGGACATTTTCCAAACGACTTCACGGGACCATACCTTGTTATAGAATATGATTGGGAAAGTAAAACCCAACATAATATCAAAGCTTTCCATAGCGAGATGATTAATATTGTTGATAAATCTGGAATTGTTAATCCTACGGGAATTCTTATAAGACTTTATCATAACTTAATGGGTTTAAGAAAAGTAAATTATTACCTGGGTTTTCCTGTTGAACTCCCTACCAAAAGAAGCCAGAAAGAGTTTAAACATCAAATTGTAAAACAGTGGAATTTAATATCTAATCTAGTAAAAAAATACCAAGATAATGATTCATTAGAATATAAAAAACAGCGAAGACGTATTAAGAAAAATCATGAATTACTGGGTACGCCAGAAAACAAAAAACTAATATCTCAAGGGATTATTGTTAAATGCCTTAAATGTAATTCTTTTATGATCACCATGGAGCCAAAACCCATCTGCAAAAAATGCGGATATAAAATTGGAGATATTATCTATTAAAATTTGTTCTTGCTATTGATTTTACTGATTTTATAAACAACACCCACAAAAAAAGACAAATTATTTATATTAACTTGTATTTATTCTGATTAAATGGAAAATAAAAAGAGGTTGATCTTAGCACTAGCTCTTTTGCTCATCTTCTTAAGCGTAGTTAATTTTTACACTGCTTTTACTATTACTGGAAAGGCAACTGCAGTTACGACTGGAAAAGCTTCCATTTGTATTGTAAAAGCGCCCGATATTACCTCTATTGCTGCTCAATCTGCAACCGTAGGCACAGCCTATACATTGCAAGTAGATGCAGTTTTTTACGGCACTAATACCAGTATAACTTATTCCGATAATACTGATTTATTTGATATTAACCAAAGCGGTTACATTAGCTTTACACCAACTTCCGGAAATGTTGGAACCCACACCATCACGATAACTATTACTGATGCTTCTGACTGCCTAACTGTGGACAGCACCGCTACTTTTTTATTAACCGTTTCTGAAGTCGTAGTGCCCCCGCCAGAAACGCCGGGCGGCGGTGGTGGAGGGGGAGGAGGGGGAGGAGCTCCGGCTAAAAAACAACCTTGGATTTCGTTTAAACTGAGCGATGAACTCCTAAAAGTTAATTTAAAAGAATCTCAGATGTTAGAAAAAACAATAATTGTGACTAATAATGGAGATGCTAACTTGATTATTGAAATCAAAAATTTACTGCCCGCAGCCATATCTCTTTTCCCGGTTAAATTTAATTTACTTAAAGAACAAGAACAGGAAATAACTGCAGTATTTAATCCGTATTTAGACACAAAACCAGACGTTTATTCCGGCTTAATTACTTTTATCGGTTCTAATGATTCTCAAACGGTAACTAAAACAGCGACGGTTATTTTGGAAATAGAATCAGAAGAAGTTCTATTTGATGCCAGTTTGGACCTTCCTCAAAAAACCTTTTCACCAGGGGATGAACTTCAAGCAGCCATTACTATCTACAACCTTCAAAATGTCTTTTCCGCTGAAGTAACTTTGATTCATTCCATCTTAGATATGAATAATAAAGTGGTTTACCAGGAAGAAGAGATGACTACCTTAAAAGATAAAGCTTCTTTTGCCAAAACTATCCCTCTAGCTGAAGATCTACCCCCCGGACAATACCTTTATTCTTTAAAAGTCCTGTATAAAGAGTCATTTGCAACTGCATCGGATTTGTTTACAGTTGAAGAGCCAGTTGGATTATTACCTTTAGTTGGTTTAGCTGCCCCGATAACTAAAAAATCGGTTTATTTCTTGGGCATTCCTCTTTTATTTGTCCTTATTGGTTCAATAGTTTTAGCCTTATATTTCACCCACCGCAAAATCAAAAAATCAAAAACTATCCTTAAACCAATTATTCAAAGAAAGACAATTATTAAACCTAGGACGATTATTAGACAGGATAATTCCAACTTAAGGTCAAAATTACTCCTGCTAAAAGAAGGCTACAGCAAAGGGTTTATTAAAGAATCAACTTATAGACAAGCTAAAGAAAAAATAGAAAACTTAATTCGGGTTAGGGGATAATCCAATAAGGTACAACATATTTTCAAAACTAACCAAAGGCTTTTAGGCTACCCGTAATACTTCAGTATTCTGAAGTGATTTAATCTATATTCTCGAGTACAGAAAT